>NZ_BAABGJ010000080.1:543871-567047 GCF_039541515.1 Variovorax defluvii | reverse complement strand
TTCGTGAACTGACTCGCCGCAGCTGTTTGAGCGTAGTGAACGAAGTGAACGCAGCGAGTTCTGCGGCGGGGCCGGATGTACGAGCACCGCAGGTTGCCCGTAGCGAAGCGCAGGGACACGCGCAGTGGGGTCGCCTTTCTTTGGTTACTTTCTTTGGCGAGACAAAGAAAGTAACTCGCCCGCCGGGGCGAATTCCCGGCTCCTGCGCCACACAACAAGCAAGGCCAAAACAAAGACCCAAGAGGCAAATTCAAGGCTCCTGCGCCAACCAACCAACAAGGCCAAAACAAAGCCCCGCGTGGCCAATCCCAGCCTCCCGACCAACAACAAAAACAGCGCCAAAACAAAGACCCAGAGCCTTCCCCCCCACCCTCTCCCAGAGTAGCAAGAGGAAGATGCAGCAAACCCAGGCCTGACACAGGACATCTCATGCGGCGCTCCACGCCGCGGCGGCCAGTTGATGCAGATAGGCGCGCAGGTCCGCGGGCCAGGGTTCGACCAGTGTCGCGAAACGTGCCCGCTCGCCGGCGAACAAGGCGCGGGCCGCCTCCTCGAAGCCGGGCAGGTCGCCCGCGATCGCACTCATGAAGCGGTAGGCGGCTTCGCGCGAGGCGCGCTGCGCATCGCGATCCGCATGCACGCGGCGCGCCTCGTCGACCAGGCGGCGCAGCGCCACCGAGGCACCGCCAGGCTGGCGGCTGAGCCAGTCCCAGTGGCGGGGCAGCAAAGTGACTTCGCGCGCGACCACGCCCAGCTTGGGACGGCCGACGGTGCGGGTGGCCTGTTCGTCGGCGCCGGGCTCGGTCGCCGGCGTGGCGCCGGTGGGGCGCAGGTCGAGGTCGAGCCGCTCGCCGGTGCGGTCGTCGAATACGAAAGGCGGCTCCGCATCGGCACGGCTGCGAAGCAGAGCCAGGACCTCGGCCTGCGGGCCCGCGGCAATGCGCGTGTAGCCGGCGAAAGCGGTGATCGTGGAGTCCGGAGCAAAGGTCATGGGGCGAAATAATACCCGGGCAAAACCGCTTTCGCAATCTACCCGGGTGAAAATTCCAGGCAGGGCGTGACGCGCCGGCCCTATGGCAAACTTGCCCGTTCCCGATCTCATCCTCACTCCCCGGCCCGTCCGCTGCGCGCCGCCGTCCCGCTACTCCCTCCCATGCAGAAAATCACCCGCCAGCTCGCCGCCGAGATCAAGGTCGGCGAGCACCAGGTGAAGGCCGCCGTCGATCTGCTCGACGGCGGTGCCACCGTGCCCTTCATCGCCCGTTACCGCAAGGAGGCCACCGGCGGCCTCGACGACGTGCAGCTGCGCGAGCTCGAGGCCCGTCTCGCCTACCTGCGCGAACTCGAAGAGCGCCGCGCGGCGGTGCTCAGGAGCATCGAGGAGCAGGGCAAGCTCACGCCCGAGCTGCGCGCCGCCATCGATGCCGCGCCCACCAAGCAGGAACTGGAAGACCTCTACCTGCCCTACAAGCCCAAGCGCCGCACCAAGGGCCAGATGGCGCGCGAGGCGGGCATCGAGCCGCTGGCCGACAAGCTCTTCGCCGACCCCACGCTGAACCCCGCCGAGGAAGCCGCGGCCTTCGTCAAGCCGGCCGCCGACGGGCTGGACTTCTCCACGGTGCAACTGGTACTCGACGGCGTGCGCGACATCCTGTCCGAACGCTGGGCTGAGGACGCGGTGCTGGTGCAGAGCCTGCGCGAATGGCTCTGGGCCGAGGGCCTGTTCAAGTCCAGCCTGATGGCGGGCAAGGACGAGAACAACCCCGACGTCGCCAAGTTCCGCGACTACTTCGACTACGACGAGCCGATCGGCCGCGTGCCCTCGCACCGCGCGCTGGCCGTGTTCCGCGGCCGGGCGCAGGACATCCTGGATGCCAGGCTGGCGCTGCCCGTGGAGCCGGAGCCCGGCAAGCCCTCGATCGCCGAGGGCAAGATCGCGCTGCACCTGGGCTGGAGCCACGCGGGCCGCGCGGCCGACGACCTGCTGCGCAAGTGCGTGGCCTGGACCTGGCGCGTGAAGCTGTCGCTGTCGACCGAGCGCGACCTCTTCGCGCGCCTGCGCGAAGAGGCCGAGAAGGTCGCCATCAAGGTCTTCGCCGACAACCTGCGCGACCTGCTCCTCGCCGCGCCGGCCGGCCCCCGCGTGGTGATGGGCCTGGACCCGGGCATCCGCACCGGCGTGAAGGTGGCGGTGGTCGATGCCACCGGCAAGCTGGTCGACACCGCCACCGTGTTCCCGCACGAGCCGCGGCGCGACTGGGAGGGCTCGCTGCACACGCTGGGCAAGCTGTGCGCCAAGCACGGCGTCAACCTGATCGCGATCGGCAACGGCACCGCCAGCCGCGAAACCGACAAGCTGGCCGCCGACCTGATCAAGCTGCTGGCCAGGATGAGCGACCAGGCCGGCGCCCCGGCGCCGAAGGTGGACAAGGTGGTGGTGAGCGAGGCCGGCGCCTCGGTCTACTCCGCCAGCGAGTTCGCCTCGCAGGAAATGCCTGACGTGGATGTCAGCCTTCGTGGCGCTGCCAGCATCGCGCGCCGGCTGCAGGATCCGCTGGCCGAACTCGTGAAGATCGATCCCAAATCCATTGGCGTGGGCCAATACCAGCACGACGTGAACCAGAGCGAATTGGCACGCACCCTGAGCGCGGTGGTCGAGGACTGCGTGAACTCCGTAGGCGTGGACCTCAACACCGCGAGCGTGCCGCTGCTGTCGCGCGTCTCGGGCCTGTCGGCGGGCGTGGCCAAGGCGGTGGTGCGCTGGCGCGAGTCGAACGGCGCTTTTGCCACCCGCAAGCAGTTGCTGGACGTGACCGGCTTCGGCAGCAAGACCTTCGAGCAGAGCGCCGGCTTCCTGCGCATCCGAGGCGGCGAGAACCCGCTGGACATGACGGGCGTGCACCCCGAGACCTACCCGGTGGTCGAGCAGATGATCGAAAAGACCGGCAAGCCGATCGGCGAGCTGATGGGCCGCGCCGAGATGCTCAAGACGCTCAAGCCCGAACTCTTCGCCAACGAGAAGTTCGGCGTCATCACGGTGAAGGACATCCTGGGCGAGCTGGAAAAGCCCGGCCGCGACCCGCGCCCCGACTTCAAGGTGGCGCGCTTCAACGAGGGCGTGGAAGACATCAAGGACCTGGTCGAGGGCATGGTGCTCGAAGGCACCGTGAGCAACGTGGCCCAGTTCGGCGCCTTCGTCGACCTGGGCGTGCACCAGGACGGCCTGGTGCACGTGAGCCAGCTCTCGCACAAGTTCGTCAACGATGCGCGCGAGGTGGTGAAGACCGGCGACATTGTCAAGGTCAAGGTGATGGAGGTGGACGTGGCGCGCAAGCGCATCGGCCTGTCGATGAAGCTGGATGCCGCACCCGGACGCCGCGACGGCCCGCGCGAGAACCGCTTCGAAGGCGCCGGGCGCGGCCAGCAAGGGCCGCGCCGCGACAACTCGCCGCAGCCGGCGGGGCAGATGGCCAACGCCTTCGCCAAGCTGCAGGGGCTTCGCAAGTCCTGACCGGCCGGATGAATGCATGAACACGCCCTTTGACTCCCGCCCCGCCATGCCAGCGCCCCATGCGGGCGTGCGAAGCGAAGCGGGTGTGCGCGATCTTCATGCGGACTGGCTGAAGGCTGCCGCCATCGTCGGCGTGGTCTGCATTCACGCCGGCATGCCCTTCCAGGACATCTTCCGCTTCGGCGTGCCGGTGTTCATCGGGCTGTGGGCCTACTACCTCGAAAAGGCGCTGGCGCGCCGGCCCCGCGAGACGCACGGCGCCTACCTGCTGCAGCGGCTGGTCGAACTGGGCGTGGCCTACATCGCCTGGACGCTGCTCTACCTCGGAAAGTTCTACGAAGGCCGCCTGGCGGCCACGCCGCTGCACACCGTCGTGGGCGGCTGGTTCGGCGGCTATGGCTGGTCGGGGCAGTACTACTTCGTCATCCTGTTCCAGTTGACCCTGCTGTTTCCGCTGCTGCGGCGATGGGTCGCTGACGCGCCGACGCTGCCGGTCATTGCCGCCGGCGTGGCACTGAACGTGGCGGCAGGCTACTGGCTGTTCGAGCACCGCTTCATCTCGGCCGTGGGCGATCGCCTGTTCGTCTACTGGATTCCCTATGTGGCAATGGGCATCGCACTCGCGCGCGGTGAGCTGGGCCGCAAGCCGGGGCTGGCGATCGTCGGCCTGTTGCTCCTGCTCGCCGCGCCCATCGAAAGCGCGCTGTTCACCGAGCACTCGGCCTATCTGTCGCTCACCGTGACGATGGCCTCGTTGCTGCTGCTCGCCAGCGCCATCGCGGCCGACCGTGCGCCCGTGGCGGCGGCCCGGCCGCCAGGCATCATCGGCCGGGCGGTGGCGCTGGTCGGCCGCAACACCTTCTCCATCTACGTGGCCAACGTCGGCCTGCTGGAAATCTGCCGCAGCACCGGCTTCACGCGCCTCGCCGAGGCCCATGCCGGTGCCTGGGGCCAGGCGGCGGTGGTGGCCGTCACGCTGGCCGGCGGACTGGCCATCGGGGGGGTGTTGCAGGCGCTGAATCTGGGCGTGCTGGTCGGCAAGCGATGAAGGCGCTGCGCATCCACGCAGGTCCGGCGGCGCGGGCGCACATCGCCGCGCACGGCCTGGCACCGGCCGACGTGCGCACCGTACCGGGCGCGGCCGGTGGGCCGAAGGGGCTGATCCTCGGGCCCATCGACCGCTTCCTGTTCTGCGAGTGGCTGCCCCAGTCCACGCAGCCGGTGGACCTGGTGGGCGCCTCCATCGGTGCCTGGCGGCTCGCCAACGCCTGCCTCCGCGACCCGAAGACGGCCTTCGAGCAGTTCGAGCACGGCTACATCCACCAGCACTTCGAGGTGCCGCCGGGGCAGAAGCGCCTGAATGCGAAGCAGGTCAGCGCGAAGTTTGCCGAAGGGTTGCGCGGTTTCTACGGCGGCCGCATCGGCGAGGTGCTCGCGCAGCCGCGCTACCGGCTGCACGTGATCACCGCGCGCGGGCGCCACATCCTGGGCCGCGAGGGCAGGGCGCGCACGCCGGCCGGCTACCTGGGAGCCTTCATCACCAACAGCGTGCACCGCAAGAGCCTGGGCGCCTGGCTGGAGCGCGTGGTGTTCTCCAGCCCCGGCGCCTCGCTGCCCTTCGGCACGCAGGACTTCCGCACGCGGCAGGTCCCGCTGGCCGAAGCGAACTTCGAACTCGCGCTGCAGGCCTCCTGTTCGATTCCATTCCTGCTCGAAGCCGTCCATGACATACCCGGCGCGCCGCGCGGCGCCTACTGGGACGGCGGCATCACCGACTACCACCTGCACCTGAACTACAGCGCGCCGGACGGCATCGTGCTCTACCCGCACTTCCAGAAGGCCGTGGTGCCGGGCTGGCTGGACAAGGGTTTGAAGTGGCGCCACAAGCCCACGCGCTTCCTGGAGCGCACGGTGGTGCTCGCGCCGGACCCGAACTGGGTGCGCGGCCTGCCGAACGCGAAGCTGCCCGACCGGAATGACTTCATCCGCTACGGCAACGACGCGCCATCCCGCATTCGCGCCTGGGGCATCGCGGCGCGGGAGGCGCGCCGGCTGGCGGACGAACTCGCCGACTGGCTGCGGCGCGGCAGTCCGGTGCAGGACGTGCAGCCGCTCTGATCCACGGGCGGCTACAGTCGGGCCTGCATTTCATTTCGAGGAGGACCCACCATGAATGCCACCCGAATCATCGGCCTCATCCTGATCGTCGCCGGTATCGCGGCCATCGGCATGGGCGGTTTCAGCTTCACGAAGGAGACCCACCAGGCCAAGATCGGGCCGATCGAGCTGTCGGTGAAGGAGAAGGAGACCGTCAACTTCCCCACCTGGGTCGGCGTGGCCGCGATCGTGATCGGTGGGGCGCTGGTGGTGTTTGGGGGCCGCAAGGGCTGAGGCAGCCCCCCAAACCAGGCTCCCCGGGCGCGCGGCTCTGGCGCTGCGCAAAGAACACGTCTGTCATGGCGGGTGCGGCGATGTCTCGGCTGTTGCGACGATATCGCCGATGGCTGCGCAAAATGGCACCGGCGCTTCAAGCATCATCATGTGGCCCAGGCTTGGCAGCACGACGCTGCTGGCAGCGGCGGACCGGACCCATGGCGGCACATCCCAGCCGTCGCGCGATCTTTCCCCGGCCACCAGATGCACAGGGATGCCTTTGGCCACCACCTTCTTGACGGCTGCCAGGTATTCGGGGGCGCCGGTGTCGCGAACGACGGCGCGGGCCATCGCCAACACGGTGGCCGCGGACTGGTTGTGGAGAATTTCCTGGGCCCACTTCAACCGCTGCCCGGTCACCTCGATGCGGCCACTCTCCAGCCAAGCGGCCGGACTGGCTTGCATCGCGCGATACTCCGCCTCCCATGCGTCATCGCTCAGGGAGGCGATCCTGCGGCACCAGAACGCATCGTTCAGCGTGAAGTTACCTTCCACATTGATGACCATGCGCACGAGATCTGGCGCAAGACTTGCCGTCAGCATGGCGATGGCACCGCCGACGCTATGGCCGAGCAGGCAGATGGGTCGATCAATGTGCGAGCGGATGTAGTCGGCGATCCACTCCGCGTGCCGCTTCAGCGCGAGGGCGTCGCCATGGCCCCATCTGTGCGGGGGCTGCGAGCGGTAGTTCGGCAGGTCGGGCGCATGCACGTCGATGCCAGGCAGCAGGGTGTGCGGATCAAAGAAGTCGAGGGGGCCGAGCAACCCGTGGATCATCACCAATGCGTTCGCTGGATGACTCATCATGATCACCTCATCGCGTTGTTGCGACGGCATCGCGTACGGACTCCGTGGCTCTGCCGGTGCTCGCCACATTCCAGGACATGGCCGATAGGTACACCAACGCAAAGGCCGTGGCACAAAGTGGCAGGCCCACTGCCTCAACAACGAAACCTCCCGCCAAGCCAGTCATCAGCATGCCCGCGTAGACGGCCGCGTATTGAAAGGTCGCAACCAGCGCCATGCGCTCTGACGGCGTGGCATTCACCAGATCAGACTGATACTTGAAAAAGAGTATCTCCCAGGAAAACATGTACAACGCATAGAGCGTGTAGCTGGCAGCCACGTTGTGGGATGTTGTGGCTCCCACCATCGCGAATAAGCAGGCAGTCGTGATGAGCGCCGTTGTACGGCGACCCAGTGCAAGACCTACCCGTCCGAGCAACGCAAAGGCAAGTGCCGCGATCAGGGCGGCCGTGGCGCCGATGATCTGCAGGTACCCGACAAAGCTTTGAGGCAACTGCAGGACATGCAGCGGAAGTGCGACGCGAGAGACGTTGAAGAATCCTTGCAACGTGCTGACAACAATGACGAAAGCCATGAAGTGCCTGCGCAGCTGTACATCCTGCGCAAGCAGTGCTTTCAGCGTCCCTACTGTACCCAGGCCCTTGAGTTGTGGCGCATTGCCGGAGGCAGCCAGCGAGGGCAATCCGGGCAGCAAAGCTGCAGCGGCAGCGGCGACAAGGAAACCGGATACGGTGATGGCTGCTGCCACCCGCGGTGTGACTTCGCCTTGATAGAACGACAAGGCCACGCCCGCGATAGCACCTGCGATGAATTGCGCGGTCAAGGTGATCGGCACCGCGTACTTCACGTCTGCAGCCGCGAAGTACCGCTTGATGGCGACGGTGCGCGCCACCCGCTGAATCGCGTCCACCAAACCGATCAGGAGGGCGCCAACCAAGGCCACCGCAAAGTGACGCTCCACAGTCATGTAGGTCACAAACGCCACCAAGAGCCCTGCTGCATTGGCCGCCATCAGGATCCCGCGGGGTGAGCCCGACCCGGCAATGCGGTTGATCGCCAGGCACATCAGGACCGGAATGACCATTGGTGCGAGCACGACGGCCTCGGAAAGCACCAGCGATCCTGTTGTCGTGTAAACGTAGTAGGCCAGATAGACATACGTGAAGACACTGGCGGCAATGGATGCCAGGTTCACGGTCCAAAGGATCGCGCTTGCGCGCGCAGGAGTTGGCTGCATCGGTGGGTTACCTCATGGCAGGGAGGTGCTGTTCGAGTCCGTCCAGCAACCGATAGGCGGCGGTCTTCAGAGAGGCCGCGGATCCGCTGACCAGAAAGGCTTGCCCCGCGTAGTTGAGCAAGCCGCCGGCCCCGTCATATGGAGGTACCTGGCTGCCGATCGGAATGGATTGCGCCAGCTCGATGCACACCTCGGCCTGGTTATCAACCAGCCCGGCCCAGTCCACCGCACCGGGTGAAAAGGCGCGCTGGCTGCGCCAAGGGCTTCCGCGGCTGTCGCAGGCGATCACCGCCACCGAAGCCGCGGCCCCGCGCGGCGGGCATTCTTCAAAAGCGGGGATGCGCACATCGTCGCCAAGCAGCACGGAAAGGAACAGATCGACGTAGTCGATGCCGAAGACATGGTCGAGTTCCTTGGCGATGGCCACGCCCCCCATGCGAGCCGCCGTTTCCAGGAACGCCATTTGACCGTTGGCCATCAACTTGATTTCGGTGTGCGTCGCGCAGTCCCGAAATTCCAGCGCGTCGACGGCCTTGGCGATCTGCGCGACCACCTGTTGCTTCTTGTCGGAGGAAAGCACGCAGGGCGCGAGGTTGCCCAGTTCCGTGAATGGCGGGATGGTACGCAGCCGCCCGGTCATCGCCAGAGGATGATAGATGCCATCACGTACCAGCCCCTCCACGCTGAGGTAGTCGCCATAGCCGTCATCGTCGTACCAGGACTCCGTGGTCGAATCGATCACTTCCTCGGCGATCAGCAAAGGGAAGCCGGTGGACTCGGCAAATTCATGCTTGCCGGCGCGCCGTGCAGCCGCCGTTGCATGCAGAAGCCGTCCTATGGCTCCATCGACTTCAGCCATGCTGCGCACGATCTGCTGTCCGATCGAGCCGGCGCCGTAGGCCAGCTTGACCAGCACCGGAAACTGCAGCTCGGCGATCCGCGTTACCTCGGCCTCCGACCGTATGGGCCGGAACTCGGGTTGTGGAACGCTGGTTTCTTTCCATCTTTGCCGCATCAACACCTTGTTGCGACCCCGGTCGATGTGGGGCCCGACGCTGCGCAGGCCGAGCTCGGCAGCAATTTCGGACACCGACTTGAGCAGGAACTCCGAGAACGTGAAGACTGCGTCGGGCTCGATCTCACGCGCCCGTTCGCGCACCTGCTGCAGCGCCTGGGCCGGGAGAAGGGAGGTGAAGTCGCTGATGCTCGCGCTGTAACGGCGCAGAATCGCGCTGTTGTGCTCGGATGGCGGGCTCACGATGCACGTATGAACCTCGCCGCGCGCGGCGATCTTGGGAAAGCAGTAGTCGAGCGGAGGGCCCGCTGGTGCATAAACATACAGGATCCTGGACATCATTCACCTCACAGTTTTGAAAGCACGCAGAATTGGTCGTCGTAGACGAAGGCATCGATGCCGGCATCGCGGCAGTACGCATACAGATCGCTCGTTCGATTGATGAAGCCGGTCCCGTTGAAATTCAGGGATGTGTTGCACAGGACGCCTGCCCCGTTGATGAGCTGGAACTCCTGCAGCAGCGAGTGCATCGACGGGTTCTGCCGTGCATTGACGGTCTGTACGCGGGCAGTTCCGTCGACATGGGTGACGGCCCGGAGTTCGACGTTGCGGACTTTCTGGAAGTACAGCATGTGCGGCGAGGGTCCCTGCCAGTCAAAGTGACGCGAGACCTCTTCTTCCAGGCAGATGGGAGCAATGGGTCGAAACCCTTCCCGCCTCTTGATGGCGTTGAGGCGATCGCGGGTCGCAATGTCGAACGGCGCCGCCAGCAATGAGCGATTGCCCAGCGCACGCGGCCCCATCTCGCATCGGCCCTGGGTCCATGCGACGACGTGTCCTCTTGAAAGGAAGGCCGCTACTTCTTTCAAGTCAAGCGGGCGGCACTCGACGCCGGGCATGACGGGCGCGTCGTCCACGAAGGGCTTGTCGCAATACACGCTCCACTCGAGCTTTGCGCGCCCGGTGAACTCGCGCATGGCGTCAACCGCCGTGCCGATGGAGGCGCCTGTGTCGTTGGTGCATGGTGGTATGAAGACATCGGCAAACAGGCCGCTATCGCGCCACATCGTGTTCCAGTCGCAATTGAGGCCGCACCCCCCCGAGATCAGCAGAGGGTAGTTCTGAGTCAGGTGGGCCTTCGCATACTGGTAGAAGCGGTCGAAGATCTCGTCGGAGTAGCGCTTGGCCAAGCGCGTGAACTCCGGATGTTGCAGACCGATGTTGTAATACTTCGATGCGCGCAGATCCTCCTTGGACAGTGTGGCCAGGATGCTGTCGCGCTGGAGCATGAACTCCGTGAGTTCCCGTTCTTCCGGCGTCATCGGTCCGGACTCGCCGTAGGCGCACAGTGCCATCAGCTTGCCTGGATCCTCGTTGCGCAACTTTCCCTTGGGCAGGGTAAAGGTGGGATCGGCCAGTGCGTAGAGAAACGCATACTTGTTGCCCGGCGTCATCATCACGCGCCCAACCTTGTGGACCTGCAGGCGCTCGTCCACGCAATAGAAATCACCCAGAGCGCCTTCCCACACCAGTACATAGCAGGGCCGGCCCTGCTCGAACGGTGACAGCGCGTAGCTCGACCAGATGTGCGAGCGCTCGTGGCTGCTCGTGAAGTGCGTGACCTCGGTGCCGAACAGTCGCGCCCGGCGGTGCTGGACTGCGGCCCGGTCATGCCCGTAATAGCCGGCGCCGATCGGTGCGCTGGCAGCCAGGGAGTTCTTGCCCCATCCGCTGATGGCGAACACGTCCGGGACGGCACCCAGTTGCTCCGCCGCGTAGACGAACTGCTCGGGGTTGAACGCCTCATAGCGAGGGAAGCTGTCCTTCTCAGGCTCGAACGACCACTCCAGCTTGCCTTCGGCTGCGTCCACCAGGGCCACCGAGCCGTCGTGCCCGGGCTTCATTGCAAAGATCTTCATTTGTACTCCCTCAGAATGCTTGACGGATCTAACGCAGCGGATAGATGGAGTTCTGTGTCTTCTTCTTGCGGCGCAACACCTTGCCGAGCAGTGCCTGCACCGCGGCCCAGAAGCCGGTTTTGACTGGTTTGGATGAATGCATGCGTACTCCTTTTTGGGGTCAATGAATGACGTGCCGTGCGACGAGCCGGGCCAGCTCGTCGTAACCCTGGTCGTTGAAGTGAACGCGATCGACGAACAGTGAGGTGTCGATCAGAGGCGAATCCTGCAGCAGCTGATTCATGTCAGCAAAGCCGATGCGCTTGTCATTGCAGACGGCCTTGATCGCGCTCGCAAAGGGCGCGTGAACCTCCTTGCCGAGGATTCGGCTGAAAAGCCGCCAGAAGTTGTTTGGACAGCTGTCGATGGCGTGAAAGACCTCCTGCTCTTCCAGGGTGAGGAAGTCGCGTGTCCAGTACGCCATCGGCTGCAGCACGAAGCTGAGCGTTGCACCTGTGCCTGCCAGGAGTTGCTGCCACTGCCCCAAAGCGTGGCTGACCACCCAGGCCGCGCGCCGGACACGCTCTCGTGTATCGGTGCCGTCGTCGGTGATGACCATGTCGGCTGGATTCTGGTCTTCGTCGAGGAGCTTGCCGAGGCAGCGCGCCAGAAAGCCCTTGGCCCGTTGATCGAGCTCGGAGGCGTAGGTATTGGCTCTGCGCTTCAGGTCTTCGTTGTAGCGGTTCATGTAATGCTCGTACTCGAACGAGTAGTAGTAGCGCCCGTGTTCCGTGGCCAGGTTGTCGGGCAGGCCTTCGAGCGCCAGCGTATTGATGCCGCTGAGAATCACCACATGCCCGATGCGATTGAATCGATGCTGATGCATCAGAAAGAGCAGCAACTCTTGCACCGCGTTGTAGCCTCTGCCGCTGAAGTTCAGCCAGGGATCGCCGGTGTGGTGGCTGAGCCGGGATGCCACAGTCCACCCATCCGCGGTTGCGCCCGTGCCCAGCGCGGTCGATCCACCAACCAGCAGATTGATCGGCCTGTCTGACTGGTGGTCGGCAACGCCGATCGCTCGCCCTCGGTGATCGCTGAAGCGAAACCCCAGCGCGTCCGTGTTGATGGCCTGCGACCGATAGTTCGCGTGGTGGAAGAACATGGTGTAGGCGAGCCATCGCACGCCCAGGTACATGAACTCGTCGTAGTCCCGGATCTGAGGCGTCAAACGGTAGACCTCGCGAACGGCTTCATCATGCGTGAGTGGACGGTTGCTCATCGGTTCTGTCCTTCAGGGATGGCTGCGGATGCGGGAGAACGTGGTCGGAGGTCAGGGAGCGCCGAGGCCTGGCCAGGTGGAGAGGGTCGAAGAGCAGCCGGATCAGCCAGCCGATCGGCACGACCACCAGTGGAAAGAGCACCGAGAAGACGGCTGACAAAACGGTCTTGATGAGGATCTTCATGTGGGGCGTACCTGGGCATCGGGTTGGTTGATTGACTCAGCTTTCGCCGGGGGAGGTCGTGAACTCAATCAAGCGCGAACTCCTCGCGCCAATCCGTGACTTCCGTGAGCGCGGGTTGCTCGCTTTTCCGAAGTAGGAAGTTGCCGAGCACGAGGTAGTCCATCTGGGTTCGCATGAAGCACAGGTAGGCCTGTGATGGGCTTTCGACGATGGGCTCGCCTCGCACGTTGAACGAGGTGTTGACGAGCACCGGGCAGTTCGTCTGTTGATGAAACTGCTCAAGTAGTTCGCGAAAGCGCGGAATGGCGCTGCGGCCCACAGTCTGTACACGCGCTGAATAGTCCACGTGCGTCACCGCCGGGATGGCGGAGCGCACGCATTTCAGGCGGTCGATGCCATCCAGCATTTGCTCCTCGGGTGTTGCAGATAAGCGATGTGCGTCCTGGACGCCCACCACAAAGAGCATGTAGGGGCTCGGGCCGTCGATCTGAAACCACCCGTGGGCATGCTCTTCCAATACCGCAGGCGCAAATGGCCGGAACGACTCGCGGTTTTTGATCTTGAGATTCATGACGCTTTGCATTGCCGGATTGCGCGGATCGCCGAGGATGGAGCGAGCACCGAGCGAACGAGGGCCGAACTCCATGCGACCTTGAAACCACCCGACCACGTGGCCCTGCGCAAGCAGTTGGGCCACTGTCGGGCATAGCTGGGCGTCGGAGAGGCGTGAGAACACTGCGCGCTGCGTGCGCAGCGCTGTGTCGATCTCTGCGTCGGTGTAAGAGGGGCCGAGCAGCGATGACTGCATGCGATCCAGCGCCGCGGTGGCGCGAGGCTGCTGTTGGCGCATGTGCCATCCGGCGAGCGCGGCGCCAAGTGCTGCTCCGCTGTCACCCGCTGCGGGTTGGATCCAGATGTCGTCAAACAGCTTCTGAGCCAGCAGCTTGCCATTGGCAACACAGTTGAGCGCTACTCCGCCGGCCAGGCAAAGATGTCGCAGGCCGGTACGGTCCCGAGTGGAGCGTGCAAGGCGCAGGATGGCCAGTTCGAGGACCTCCTGGATCGATGCAGCCAGATCGAACTCGCGCCGTGTGATGGCGCCTTCGGGCTCGCGTCGGGGGCCACCGAACAACCGCGAGAACTTGTCGCTGACCATGCAGTTGCCGACCGCATAGTCGAAGTACTCCATGTTCAACCAGAAGCTACCGTCGGCCTGGATCTCGATCAGGTGGTCAAGAATGACTTGCACGAAGCGTGGCTTGCCATATGGGGCCAAGCCCATCAGCTTGTATTCGCCGGAGTCGACCTTGAAGCCGCAGAACCAGGTCATGGCCGAGTACAGCAGGCCGAGCGAGTGCGGAAACCTCACTTCCCACAGCGGTTGCAGTGTGTTGCGGCTCCCAGTCCAAGCGCTGGTGGTGGCCCACTCGCCCACACCGTCGATGCAAAGCACCGCAGCCTCTTGGAACGGGCTCGGAAAAAAGGCCGATGCGGCGTGGGACTCGTGGTGGTCGATGTAGTCGATCTGAGGGTGCGACCAAGCATCTCCGAAATGCGCAGCGAGGTCGCGGCGCAAGTTCTGCCTGACATGCACCTTGCTCGTCAACCAATCCGGCAAGTCGGTCACGAAAGTGCGAAAGCCCTGCAGCCCGAAGTTGAAGCATGTCGAAACGATGCGCCCGAGCTTCCTGCCGGGATTCTCGTAGTAGTAGAGGGAGTCGACTTGGTCGAGCGTGATGCCGGCCTCGCGCAGGCAGTAGCGCAACGCATGGACAGGAAAGCGTGGATCGTGTTTGACCCGGCTGAAGCGCTCCTCCTGCGCAGCAGCCATGATGTGACCGTCTCGCAGAAGGGCCACTGCGCTGTCGTGGTAGCCATATGAAAGGCCAAGCAGGTAAGAACTCACAATCGTGCTCAACGGGTAGGTAGCGGGCGCCCGGCGCGATAGCGCGGAGCGACGAACAACTCTTTCCATCCGACCTTCGGCGGGGAAAGAGAGAGAAATCCGGTCCAGACGCGCTGCCAGCTTTCGGACACATGAAGCGCGTCGTGCGATGCCATCGCTTCATCCATGAGCAGTTC
Organism: Variovorax defluvii; assembly: GCF_039541515.1. Lineage (NCBI taxonomy): Bacteria > Pseudomonadati > Pseudomonadota > Betaproteobacteria > Burkholderiales > Comamonadaceae > Variovorax > Variovorax defluvii. The sequence goes on along the minus strand of NZ_BAABGJ010000080.1, from coordinate 552,601 downwards.
GATCGCCTCGACCGCCATTGCGGAATGACCGGTCGAGACGTTGTCGATCGTGTTGTGCAAGTCGACGAACAGGGTGTCGAATCCATAGTGCGCCAGCTCGTCCCGCGCTGTGCGGTAGGCACCGCCCACGCCCGACAGCTCCATCGCCAAGTTCAGGCCGAGCGTCTCGGGTAGGAAGCGCGAAGGGAACATCGACACACTGAGCCAGAACGCAGGCACCTCGAACGCGGCATCGTCGAACAGAGGGTCGTGCGCGAACTCCGCGGAGCGCACGTCATGCAGCTTGACGCCCATTTGGTGCATCAAGCGGCGGTAGATGTTGGGATGGTTCTGAACCGTGTCCCCATTGCCGATCTCGTCGGAGAAGATCTTGTACAAGATCGCGCCGATGCTCGTTTCGGCGAGCCCTGCGTTCGTCCAGCGTTGCAGCCAGGCACCATCGACGAGAATCGTGGGACACAACTGGACAGCTTCATCGATGACGGCCTCGCGCGACTTCGTGACCGCTCGTTGAGGGCCACCGTAGGCGCGCACCTGTGCGGCAGACCGGTCCGCGAACCAGCGCCTGAATCGCTGATGCGTATAACTGTCGAAAGGCAGAGGGTCGGGTCGTCGGTGGAGCACGGCCTTGGCGCGCGCAAGCCAACGCGATGCGAAGGCCAAGGCCTGTTTCTGCGCATCGTCATTCCACTCGGGATTCATCAGGCGATGAAAGAGATCACGGGGACTCAGCTTTGCATCGCGGACCTCATCCGACGCGGTGGCCTGTTCGATGGGTGTCGTATCGAGACGGTGCTCGACTGGTTTCAAGGCGGGCCCAGGCAATGGGGCAGCCGCTTCGACGGCGAGCGATTTGATCCACGCATGGATCGTTTCGACCTCCTGCTCGGAAAAGACGCGAAACATAGGGCCGCCGAAGGCAATCAGCTTTCTCAGCAAAGGGCTGCACTCGGGGTTGCCGGGAACCACCCAAGGGCTGCATGCCAAGTCGCTCACGAAGCCTGCGGGATCATCGACGATGCGTTCATCGAAAGTCTTGCCGGCCAGCCTCAGGCGACCGTGATATCCCGCGGCGTGCATCCCTTTGCGACGGACGAGGTCAACCATTGCATGCGCGGGGGACAGGCCACCGGCCTCGATGTGATGAATGACTTCGTCTTGCCACAAGGACAAGAGACGAAGCGACACCACGAAGCCACGGGCAATGCCTGAAACAGCCTGATGGGCAGATGTCGATTCGGGCTCGCTTGTGAGACTGAGCTGATCAAGAACTCTGCCGATGGCCTTCTTCAATGCATCGATCGCATCGAGGCGACCGTCGCCGAAGCGAGCCAGCACGTACCGGCTCTTTGCAATGCTCCCCGCTTCAGCCCCCATCGCGATCCAGGATGACATCGGTGCGGCCACCTCGAACAACGCAGCGCCGAGGATCTCGGGCCAGTGGCGATCGGGAAACACCGAGAGACTCAATCGATAGGCCGCGAGAGTCCATGAGGAGGACAGGAATGGCGCACTATCGAAAAGTCGTGGGGAGCTGACCAAGGGGAGGTCATAGCCCGAAGCTTCCAGCAGGCGTCTGTAGAGCAGGCTGTGGTTGTCGGCCAAGCGCCCCTTTCCCAGTTGCCAAGCGTGGACGCGATGGGCGAGAGAAGCGATTTCGCCATGGCTGTTGGATGCATTGGCCATGTTCTGCAGCACGCAGCCAGCGAGCAAACCGTTTGGCGCGTTCTGCAGCAGGACAAAGGCCTCCACAGCCCTCGTGTCGGCACCGATGCCGAAACCGAATGGAGCGCAGGCGCTTTCTGCCATACCCAGCAACTCTTCGGCCAACACATGAGGACTGCATGCGGGCCGCGGGTTGGGGCCGTTGTCGTGGCACTTCGTGATGAATGCCAGCGCTTCCCGAGACGCCATCTGGCCGAGCTCTGTCGTCAAGAGACGACAGCAAAGCTCCGATGCGGTGCACGCAGCTCTGGAATGACGCTGCACGTTGCCGACTTCGGCTGTTGAGGCTTGCATGATCGATGTCGAAGCGCGACCACCAGCGCAAACCCGCCCCTGCAGCGGAGCATGCGAACGTTGCGCCATAGCCGGCGACGACGAAGCAAGGCCCGCGAAGAAGGCCGGAGGGGATTTGGCCGAAAGGGTCGCTCAGCGAATTACGAACGCCGAGCCTGCGGGCTGGTGGAGAACCACTCGTGATGGGGCAGAAAACTCACCCACTCAAGGAACGTCTTATTCATTCTTCATTTCTCCCGTTTCTGGATGCCTGCATCGAAGTCGGACTCGATGCGGCGGGCGGATGCTATGGGAGCAATGTATGAGTGTCAAGCGCTCTCTTTCAACAATGCGATGCCCTGAAGGAGGGATCGACTTGGGGTCAAGTGTCGGCGTTGACCCACGTCGCCGCCGCGGCGCCGACCGCGGCGATCGTCGCGTTGCGCTGCGCCAGCGTGGCACCGGCGCCAGTGCCAGTGCCAGTGCCAGTGCCAGTCAGGTAAACCGACAGCAGCACGGGCGCACGGCCCGGCGGGCGCAGGATTGCCACGTCGTTGGCGGTGCCGTTGTCGCCCGAGCCGGTCTTGTCGCCGACCTTCCAGTTCGCAGGCACGCCCGCGCGGATGCGCTGGTCGCCGGTCTTGTTGTCGTCCAGCCATTGCAGCAACTGGGCACGGGAAGCCGGCGACAGGGCATCACCCAAGAGAATCTTTTGCATGCTGATGGCCATGGCTGCGGGGGTGGTGGTGTCCCGCGGATCGCCGGGGCGCGCCTCGTTGAGCGCGGTCTCGATGCGGTCCAGCCGCGTGTGCGCATCGCCGATGGAGCGCATGAAGGCCGTGAGGCCGGCCGGGCCGCCGAAGCTGGCCAGCATCAGGTTGCCGGCCGTGTTGTCGCTCTGCGTGACCGCGGCTTCGCACAAGCCAGCCATCGTCATGCCGTCCTGGCCGGCATGCTTTTCCGTCACGGGCGAGTAGGTCACCAGTTCGTCGCGCGTGTAGCGGACGCGGCGCTCCAACCGCTCCTGGCCTCGGCCGACACGGGCGAGAACCAGCGCGGCTGCGAGGCATTTGAAAGTGCTGCACAAAGGGAAGCGCTCGTCCTGCCGGTGGCCCGCCTGCCGGCCGCTTCCGCTGTCGAGCACGGTCACGCCGAGGCGGCCTCCGCTGTCTTTCTCGATCTGCGCCAGGCGGGCGGCGAGCGAGCCCGCACCGGTCGCGCGGGCATGGGAGGAAAGGGCGGCCAGCGAAAGAAGAAGGCCGCTGTTGAACTGACGTCGATGCATGGGTTGCTGCTCCTGAAAGCCAGCGACTCTCCGTGAATGCCGCTTTCGGCGCAAACGATAGTATTTGCTGCCTCACCCAAGAATTTCTAATGGCTCGCACCCACCTGCCCCTGAACGCGCTGCGCGCCTTCGAATCCTCCGCCCGGCATCTCAGCTTCACGCTCGCGGCAGCCGAGCTGAACGTGACGCAGGCCGCCGTCAGCCAGCAGGTGCGCGGCCTCGAGGCCAGGCTGGGCGTGACGCTGTTCCGCCGGCTGCCGCGCGGGCTCGCGCTCAGCGACGAGGGGCAGGCGCTGTTGCCGGTGCTGGCCGAGTCCTTCGGCCGCATGGAGGCTGTGGTCCAACAGTTCGACAACGGCCGCTTCTTCGAGGTGCTGACAGTCGGCGTCGTGGGCACCTTTGCGGTCGGATGGCTGCTGCCGCGTCTACGCGCCTTCCAGCACGACTGCCCCTACGTCGACCTGCGCCTCATGACGCACAACAACGTGGTCGATCTCGCGGGCGAAGGGCTGGATTTCGCGATCCGCTTCGGCGACGGCAACTGGCCGGGATTGAAATGCGAGCATCTGATGGCGGCGCCGCTGGCTGTGCTGTGCGGGCCGGCGATGGCCGCGCGCATCGTCCGGCCGAAGGACCTGGCGAAGCAGACGCTGCTGCGCTCCTACCGGGCCGAGGATTGGCCTGCCTGGTTCGCCGCGGCCGGCGCGGCCTGCCCGGCGATTCGCGGCCCGGTCTTCGATTCGTCGCGGCTGATGGTGGAGGCCGCGATGCAGGGCGCCGGCGTGGCGCTGGCGCCGGCCTCGATGTTCGCGCGCGAACTGGACGAGGGCCGCCTGGTGCGGCCGCTGCCGACCGAGGTGATGACGGGCAGCTACTGGCTGGCGCGGCTCAAGTCGAGGAAGCCGACCACGGCCATGGAGGCGTTCCGCCGCTGGCTCGGGGCGCAGATGCCATGAAGGGCTGTCTGTCTGGCGCGCTGCCGGCCTACATCGAGGTTTCGAGCATCACCCGGTAGTCCTCGCGCGTGGCCAGCCGCGGGTTGGTCTTGTGGCAGTGGTCGGCCATCGCGCCGTCGATGATCGGCTCGAACATCGCGGGCGTGACGCCGACCTCGGCCAGGCCCTTGGGCAGGCCCAGGCGGGCGTTCATGTCGCGGATCGCCGCGCCCAGGTCGCCGGCCGAGTCGAGATTCATGGCCTGCGCCATGCGCTGCAGGCGCTGCTCCTTCTGCACCGATTCCGCACCCGCATTGAAGGCGATCACGGCCGGCAGGAAGAGGGCGTTGAGCGTGCCGTGGTGCAGGCGCGGATCGATGCCGCCCAGGCTGTGGCTGAGCGAGTGCACGCAGCCCAGGCCCTTCTGGAAGGCCATCGCGCCCTGCATCGAGGCGCTCATCAGGTTGAGCCGGGCCTCTCGGTCGCTGCCGTCCTTGGTGGCCCGCTCGATGTAGCGCCAGGCGCGCTGCAGCCCATCGAGGCCGATGCCATCGGCCGGCGGGTTGAAGGCCGCCGACATGAAGGTTTCCATGCAGTGCGCGATGGCGTCCATGCCGGTGGCGGCGGTGAGGCGCGGCGGAAGGCCCAGCGTGAGCTCGGGGTCGCAGATGGCAGCCTTGGGCATCAGGGACCAGCTGTGGAAGCCCAGCTTGCGGTGGTCGTCGACGATGACGATGGCGCCGCGCGCGACCTCGCTGCCGGTGCCGCTGGTGGTGGGGATGGCGATCAGCGGGGCGGCCTTTTCGGTGATCTTCGGCGAGCCGCCCTCGATGGTGGCGTAGGTCTTCAGCGGCCCTTCGTGCGTGGCGGCGATCGCCACGCCCTTGGCGCAATCGATGGCCGAGCCGCCGCCGACGGCGACCAGGCCGTCGCAGCCCTGCTCGCGGTAGATCGCGGCGGCGGCACGCACCGCGGCTTCGGTGGGGTTGGAAGGCGTGCCGTCGAACACCGCGTGGGGCAGGCCCTCCAGCGCGTCGACCGCTTTCTGCAGGATGCCCGCGGCGCGTACGCCGGCATCGGTGACGATGAGCGGGCGCCCGATGCCGATGCGCTCGCATTCGCTGCGCAGCAGCCGGACGGCGCCGAAGTCGAACTGGATCTGGGTCAGGTACTGGATGAGGGCCATGGGTGTCGTGGAATGGGAACGCTACGATGCGGGGCCTTCCAATTTAACAAGCACCGACCCTCTTGCCCATGAGCCCAACCCTCACGCCGCCGCTGACCCCCAAGATGGCCGGCGTGGTCGAACGGATGGCGCGCGCCCATCAGGCCCCTTACTACACCCTCAGCCCGGCCGAGGCCAAGGCCGCCTACGAGAAGGGGGCCGGCGTGCTGGAAGTGCCCAAGCCCGCCCTGGCACGCATCGAAGACTTCCGCATTCCCGCGCGTGACGGGCATCCGATGCCGGCACGGCTGTACGCGCCGTCGGAGGACAAAGTGCCCTTGCTGCTGTTCTTCCATGGCGGCGGCTTCACCGTCGGCAGCATCGCTACGCACGACACGCTGTGCCGCGTGCTGAGCCGCAAAAGCGGCTGCGCGGTGGTGTCGGTGGACTACCGGCTCGCGCCTGCGCACAAGTTTCCGACCGCCTCGAACGATGCATGGGATGCACTGCAGTACATGGCGAGCGAGGCCGGCGGCCTCGGCCTGGACGGCTCCCGCTTCGCGCTCGGCGGCGACAGCGCCGGGGGCACGCTGGCGGCGGTGTGCGCCATCCTGGCGCGCGATGCCGGGTTGCCGGTGGCACTGCAGATGCTCTTCTACCCCGGCACCACGGCGCACCAGGACACGCCCTCGCACCGACGCTTCGCCAAGGGGCCGCTGCTGGACGAAGCGCTTATCAGCTGGTTCTTCTCGCAATACGTCAACACGCGGGCCGACCGCGAGGACTGGCGTTTTGCGCCGCTCAATGCCGAGGACGTCGAGGGCGTGGCGCCGGCCTGGATCGGCCTGGCCGAATGCGACCCCGTGGTCGACGAGGGCATAGCCTATGCCGACAAGCTGCGCGCGGCCGGCGTGCCGGTGTCGCTGGAAATCTACCGCGGCGTGATCCACGAATTCGTCAAAATGGGCCGTGCCATCCCCGAAGCGCTGCAGGCCCAGGCCGACGCGGCGCGCGCCCTCCAGGAAGCCCTTCAACCATGACCGAGACCACCCGCAAGTCCGACTACCGTTTCTTCCACCGCCTGCGCGTGCGCTGGGCCGAGGTGGACATGCAGAAGATCGTCTTCAACGCCCATTACCTGATGTACTTCGACACCGCGATCGCCGACTACTGGCGCGCGATGGCGCTGCCCTACGAGGAGGCGATGCACCAGCTGGAAGGCGACCTGTACGTGCGCAAGGCCACCGTCGACTTCCACGCCTCGGCGCGGGTGGACGACCTGCTCGACGTCGGCATGAAGTGCGTGCGGGTCGGCAACTCGTCCATCCTCTTCCACGGCGGTCTGTTCCGTGGCGAGGACTTCCTGGTCGGCTGCGAGCTGGTCTACGTATTCGCAGATCCGGCCACGCAGACCTCGAAGCCGGTGCCGCCGTTGCTGCGCGAGATCCTGGCCGGCTACGAGGCCGGCGAGCCCATGCGCGAGGTGCGCACCGGCAGCTGGACCGAGTTCGGCGAGGGCGCCGGCGCGCTGCGGCGCAGCGTCTTCATCGAGGAGCAGCGCGTTCCCAAGGAACTCGAATGGGACGAGCACGACGAAGGCGCCGTGCACGCGGTGGCGCAGAACCGCCTGGGCCAGGTGATCGCCACCGGCCGGCTGGTGGCCGGCGGCACGCCCGGCCAGGGACGCATCGGGCGCATGGCGGTGCACCGCGTGCTGCGCGGCGGCGGGCATGGCGCGGCGGTGCTGCGGGCGCTGGAGAAAGCCGCGATGGCCCGCGGCGACCGCCAGGTGGCGCTGCATGCGCAGCGCAGCGCCGAGGATTTCTATCGGCGGCTGGGCTACGAGGCGTACGGCGAGCCATTCGAGGAAGCGGGCATCGCCCACATCGAGATGCGGCGCGCGCTCTGAGCTCGGCCGCGAGCGAAGGGGCGCCATGAACCTGCGTCTCAAGATCGTCGCGCTGGCGGTCGCGCCGCTGCTGGTCGCCCTGGTGCTGGTGGCCCTGGCCGTGCGCCACCAGGAACGCGACCTGGCCGCGCGCGAGCGCGCGCTGATCGAAGAGACCTACATGAACCAGCGCCGCAGCGAGCTCCGGAGCTACGTGGCGCTGGCGGTCAGCGTGGTGCAGCCGCTGTACGACACAGGCTTGGACGACGAGGCGACGCGCACCGAGGCGCTGCACCGGCTGGCGGCGCTGGACTACGGCAACGACGGCTACTTCTTCGTCTATGACATGCAGGGCCGCTCGCTGATGCATTCGCGCCAACCCGACCTCGTCGGCCAGAACCTCTGGGAGCTGAAGGATTCGCAGGGGCGCTTCACCATCCAGGCGCTGATCGCCCGGGCGCGCGCGGGTGGCGGCTACGTCGAGTACGAATGGCGCAAGCCTTCCAGCGCGCAGCTCGCGCCCAAGCTGGGCTACGTGACCGCGCTGCCACGCTGGAACTGGATGGTCGGCACCGGCCTGTACCTGGACGACATCCACGGCGCCATGCACACGCTGGACCGGCAGATGAACCTCAACGTGACGACCACCATGCTGTGGATCGCCGGGATCGCAGCGCTCTGCCTCTCGGCGGTGAGCGCCGGTGGCTTGCTGCTCAACCTCAGCGAGCACCGCGTGGCGGAGGCGAAGCTGCGCCTGCTGGCGCGCCAGGTGGTGCAGTCGCAGGAGGAGGAGCGCGGCCGCCTGGCGCGCGAGCTGCACGACGGCACCAGCCAGACGCTGGTGTCGACCAAGCTGCTGGTGGAGTCGGCGGTGGACGCGCTGGAGCGCGCGAAGCACCCCGCGCCGGTGGTGCTGACCAAGGCGGTGGCGAGGCTCAACGAGACGCTGTCGGAGGTGCGCCGCATCTCGCATCGGCTGCGGCCGGCTCTGCTCGATCAGCTGGGTTTGCCGGCGGCGCTGGAAAGGCTGGGCGCGGAGTTCGGCGACGAGGGCACCGTGGCCGCCTCGGTCGCGGTGCACGGCGCGCCGCGCGAGCTGCCGGAGGAAGTCAAGACCGCGCTGTTCCGCGTTGCGCAGGAGGCGCTGACCAACGTGCGCAAGCATGCGCGGGCGCGGCAGGTGCGCATCGCGCTGGATTTCGAGGAGCGCGGCGTGCGACTGGAGGTGGGCGACGACGGGGTCGGTTTCAACGTGGAAGCGACGCAGCTCGACCCGCGACGCGGCATCGGGCTGCGCAACATGCGCGAGCGCATTGCGGCCATCGGGGGGCGGCTGGACGTGCGTTCGGCGGCCAGCGGGACGGCGATCGTGGCCTTCGTGCCGGCGAAGAGCCTGGAGGGGGCGTGAGGTTTTGGCGTTGTTCTTTTTTTGGCTTGGACTTGGCGTGCGGGGCTTTGG
>NZ_BAABGJ010000080.1:537961-543861 GCF_039541515.1 Variovorax defluvii | reverse complement strand
CAGTGGGGTCGCCTTTCTTTGGTTACTTTCTTTGGCGAGACAAAGAAAGTAACTCGCCCGCCGGGGCGAATTCCCGGCTCCTGCGCCAAACAACAAGCAACGCCAAAACAAAGGCCCAAGAGCCAAATTCAAGGCTCCTGCGCCAAACAACAAGCAACGCCAAAACAAAGGCCCAAGAGCCAAATTCAAGGCTCCTGCGCCAAACAACAAGCAACGCCAAAACAAAGGCCCAAGAGCCAAATTCAAGGCTCCTGCGCCAAACAACAAGCAAGGCCAAAACAAAGGCCCAAGAGGCAAATTCAAGGCTCCTGCGCCCCCCAACAAGCAACGCAAAAACAAGGGCCCAAGGGGCGAATTCCCGTCTCCTGCGCCAAACAACAAGCAAGGCCAAAACCAAGAGCCCAAGCGCCCAGGCCCGGCCCACACCCGGACTGGATGCAGAATCGGCATTCCTAGGACTCGGCCCCCGTGGAAGGCACGCAATGGAAATGGAAGACATCAACGCCCGGCTTCGCGCGCTCGAACTGCGAGCCGTCGCGCAGACCACCGCCATCGCGGTGCTGTTGCACGAGCAGCCCAACGCAGCGGCCAAGCTGCACATGATCACCGAGCGGCTGGTCGACGCGCCGCCCATCCCCTTGTCCGACGAGGACCTGGTCAAGGTCGCCGCCTATCTGCAGGCGATGCTCGGCGGGCCGTGGATCGACTAGGGCAAGAGACCCCGACCATGCGATCAGCCGGTGCCGCCACCTTCGACGAAGCCTATTACCGGCGCTACTACTTCGACAAGAAGACCCGCGTGCTGGACCCTCACCACGTGGAGCGCCTGGGCGAGTTCGTCTGCGCCTACCTGCGATACCTGCGCGTGCCCGTCAGCAAGGTGCTCGACGTCGGCTGCGGCATAGGCCTGTGGCGCGACATCGTGGCGCGGCATTTCCCCCAGGCCAGCTACCACGGCGTGGAGTTCAGCGAATACCTGTGCGGGCGCTACGGCTGGGAACGCGGCTCGGTGGTGGACTACCAGGCCGACAAGCCCTTCGACTTCGTCATCTGCCAGGGCGTGCTCCCCTACCTTGACCCGCAGGATCTCAAGCGCGCCCTGCGCAACCTCGGCCAGCTGAGCCAGGGCGCCCTCTACGTGGAAGCCGTGACGCGCGAGGACTACGAGCGCGACATCGTGGACGAGGATCTGACGGACCCGCGCATCTTCCGCCACGGCGCCGAGATGTACAGGCAAGGCCTGTCGCGGCACTTCCAGGCGGTGGGTGGCGGCGTGTGGCTGAGCCGGCAGGCCGACGTGCCCCTTTTTTCGCTGGAGTGCGCGGCGCAGTGAGGCGTGCGCGGGGCAACCCGCGGCATCGGCACCTGCCCGGATGCGCCGCCCCGTTCACCCGGGCTTTTTCGCGAAGCCGTACCTGGACATCAGTTCCCGCTGCTCACGTTCTGCCCGTTCCGCGAAATCGCGGAAACGGTTCGCGGGCATGTACCAGGGCCGCAGCGCGCCCTGTTCCAGCACGTTGCGGAACGACGCCTGCTCGGACGCGAACTGGAAGGCATCCTGCAAGGACTGCACCACGGACGCCGGCATGCCGGCCGGCCCGCCGATGCCGACCGGGCTCTCGATGGTCACGTCGTAGCCCAACTCCTTCGTGGTCGGTACATCGGGCCAGTTCTTCGCGCGCTGTCCGGTGGCGAGCGCGAGCAGGCGCACCTTGCCGTTGCGCTCCTGGGGCGTGATGCTGATCAGCGTGTCGATCGCGAAGCTCAGCTGCCCGCTCAGCAGCGCGACCATGCAGTCGTTGCTCGCGCGGTAGGGCACGGGCGACCGCAACGATCTCTTCAACAACCTCAAGCGCGGGGCCGCTCGCTCGGCGGAGAACCGCTGGCACCAGGACCGCGAGAGCATGGAGCGCGGCGAGAGCTTCTCAGGTTATGCCGAGGCGCATCCCACGCTGACGCTGCTGGCGGAGGACAACTACGTCCTGGAGAGCCAGGGGGCCTATGACAGGTCTCAGGAGCAACTGGGGCCCGTGGATCGCGCGCTCGTGGAAGGACGGCGTGTCCTGCTCGACGCGCTCGAAGCCCATGCGTCGGGTGCCGAAGCGCCTGGACGCACGCTCGACATTCCCGAGGTCGAGGCGGCGTACGTGCTGGAGAATGCGGAAGCCGCTTCGGCCTAGAGCAACAGTGACCTCAGGTACGCAAGGAGCCGGGCGGCTGCTTCGCCTCCTTGTTGTGCCGGGCGGAGTACGCCGATGGGGTCCATCGGCATCCGCTCCCTGGTCTTCAGCTCGACGAGTTCGCCCGAGTCGAGTTGTGGTCGCACGAGGTTGAGCGGCAGTACCGCGAGCAGGTCGAACGCGCGGAGCAACTGCATGATGACCGACAGTGACTGTGTGACAACCGGGAAGGTTGCGGGGGCGGTCTTGAAGTGCTGCTCGAAGAGTGCGTCGAGCTTGGTGCGAGCCCCGAGCCCTGCCGGGAGAGAAATCCAGGTGGCACGCGCCATGTCTGGCCAGCGGACGGCGCGCCGGGCGGCCAACGGGTGGGCGGGCCTGCAGACGATGGCGAAGCGGTCTTCACGCAGCGGGTGGAATTCCCATCCTTCAGGGAGCACGGCCGGCTGGCGGCATATGACCAGGTCCACCTCCGCTCGCGCAATCGCGAGCAGTTGCTCCTCGCCTTCTCCTTCCCGCAGCAGGATCTGGATACCTGGAAAGCGCCGGCAGAACTCGGGCAATGCGCCTGCCAGCAGGCCGTGCGTGGCAGTCGCGGAAGCCATGAGACGGACAACGCCTGCACTGCGTTCACGGACGGACACGACCGCCTCGGCGCCGTCGGAGATGCCCAGCATCAGCCGCCGGGCAACGGGGACCAATGCGCGCCCCGCCGCGGTGGGACGCACACCTCGCGCGTGCCGCTCGAAGAGTGGCGCGCCCAGCATGTCTTCCAGGTACGCGAGGGTCTGGGTCACCGCGGATTGAGTCAGTCCGATGGCATCCGCCGTCTTTTGAATGCTGCCCAGTTCGGCCAGCCGAAGCAGAACCTGCAGATGACGGAACTTGCCGCGAGCCAGCAGGCGGTTCAGCAGCGCAGAAGCAGTCTCTTGCAATGTATTAGCCAAACTAATGGGAGGAACGGGATTTTAATTTGTGCCTGATGGGCGGAGTGTTGAAGATGCGGGAGTGGGCCGATGAACCGGCCTTCCCAAGGAGACAAATGCTCAAGACCTTTCAACTTGCCTGCGCGGCGCTCGCTTTTGCAGCGACTGCTTCGGGGTACGCCCAAGCGACGGATTGGCCCACGAAGCCGGTTCGCATCATCGTCCCAGCTCCAGCGGGCGGGCCTTATGACCGTACCATTCGGCCGCTCGGCCAGCACATGGCCCAGACGCTGATGCAGCCGGTGGTCATCGAGAACCGGGCCAGTGCCGGCAACATCGTGGGCACGCAGGTCGGTGCCACCGCCGCGCCCGACGGCTACACGCTGACCATGACGGGCCTGCAAACCGCCATCTCCCAGACCCTCTACGAGAGCGTCCCCTACGACATCGTCAACAGCTTCGAGCACATCGGGGCCGTCGGTGAAGGCGCGCAGTGGCTGGTCGTGCGAAGCGACGCCAGTATCGAGAGCTTCAAGGACCTGCTCGCCAAGGCCAGACAGGAGCCCGGAAAGATTGACTACGCGAGCTCCGGCGCAGGTAGCACAGGCCACCTGCTCATGGAGCAGCTGCAGCGGGCTGCCGGCATCCAGTTGACACATGTGCCCTACAAGGGCGGCGCTCCGGCACTGCAGGACGTCCTCGGCGGCGTGGTGTCCGTCACCATCATCCCGTCGAACGCGGCGCTGACGCACGTGCAAAGCGGCAAGCTCAAGGTGCTGGCCGTATCGAGTGCGCAGCGCAGTCCGCAGGTGGCCTCGGCGCCGACCTTCGCTGAGCTGGGCTACAAGGACCTCACGATGAGTGCATGGGTCGGCTTGTCGGCTCCCAAGGGAACACCCAAGTCCATCATTCAGAAGGTCAACGCTGCCATGCGCACGGCCTTGGCCGATCCGGCACTTCTCAAGCAAATGGAATTCGAGGGGCTAACGACGCTGTCGACCACGCCCGAGCAGTACACGCAACTGGTGCGGACCGACACCGAGCGGTGGGGAAAGCTCGTGCGTTCTCTCCATCTCAAAGTCAATTGAGGCGCCGGCATGCCCTTCGTCCTCTCTGACGGTCGCCCGCTCTACTATGAGCGAACGGGAAGCGGGCCGGCCGTGCTCCTCCTGCACGGGGCCGGCTCCAACGCCGCCACGTGGTGGCAACAGCTTCCCGCCTTCAGCGCGCGCTACACCTGCATCACGGTGGACATCCGTTGCTTCGGTCGCTCGGAAGCGCCGCTGTCCGAATTCCAGTGGCCCGTGCTGCTTCAGGACGTGCAGCTGCTCCTGGCGCACGAGAAGGTCGAGCGGGTCGCCATCATCGGTCAGTCGCTGGGGGGCATGATCGGACTGCGCCTGGCGCTGGCGCAGCCACATCTGGTCGCGGGCTTCGTGGCATCGGACACGTCGCTTTCCATCGACCATCCCGAGATGTTGCAACGGATTCGCGACCGCCAGATCACCCAGAAGGCCGTCACGGTCGAGCAGCGTTCGCTGGGCGCCTGGTTCCTGGAGAACCAGCCTGAGAAGGCGGGGTTGTACGCGCAAATCAACCATTTCAATCCGAGCGCGTACAAGCTCGAGTCCGACCAATGGGGCAAGGCTCTGGCTGAGCTGATGAAGCCAGAAGTCCTGCTGCCCATGGGAGCACTGGCCGAGGTCGAGTGTCCGACGCTGTTCGTGGTCGGCAGCGAGGACCCCATCGTCCCAGTCTCGGCGATGCACGAGGCCGCGAAGCTGGTGTCTCATGGCGCTGTGGCCGTTATTCACGATGCCGGGCACTCGGCGTACTTCGAGAAGGCGACGGAGTACAACACGCTGGTGCTTGATTTTCTGGAGCGCCAGGTTTATCCGCTGTAGCTGACGCGAGCGGCCATGTCGGAAGTGGCAGTGGGGAGGGCGCAGCCCTCGGGCGCGACGTACGAGAGCCGCGCGGATGCGCGATGTCGACGGCCAGTAGCTCGGGCGTGACGGCTCCGTAGACGCACTCGAGTTCGCCCTCGATCAGGCGCTGGATCAGGCGTGCGCGTGGTCCACATGAGGCAGTACATCGCTGATCCCGGCGCGGCCATGGTGCTGGCCGAAATGGGCGCCGAGGTGATCAAGGTCGAGTCCCCCTCGCGGGCGACCAGGCCCGGCACATCGGCCGCTACGGCGAATTGCGATGTGGTGCCGAAGGATAGGGCCATCTCGGTGCGCCGAGGTCACGGGACTTGACTCAGGGCACTTTTATTTGGGCTTCTAGGCTGCTGGTCTTTGTGTTGGGCTTGCTTGGTGGGTGGCGCAGGAGCTGTGAATTTGCCACCTGGGGCTTTGGTTTGGCCTTGCTCGTTGGTTGGCGCAGGAGCCGGGAATTCGCCCCGGCGGGCGAGTTACTTTCTTTGTCTCGCCAAAGAAAGTAACCAAAGAAAGGCGACCCCACTGTGCGCGTCCCTCCGCTTCGCTACGGGCAACCTGCGGTGCTCGCGCAACCGGCCCCGCCGCAGAACTCGCTACGCGCCCTTCGGGCGCTGCGCTCAAACAGCTGCGGCGAGTCAGTTCACGAAGCACGCCTGTCCTTCGGCAGGCGTGCGGGCCGGTTCCGCTGCGCTCCTCGGCGCGCACAGAGGGGAGTGGGTCGGGCCATCGCTGCGCTCGGCCACCAACGGCTCGCTGCGCTTCGCAGAGACTGTCGCAAGCTATGGCTTGCTGCAGTTGGCGAAGCCCCCGGCGCGTAAGCTGGCGCAACGTGTGAGAAGACCCGCAACATACGT
>NZ_BAABGJ010000080.1:537769-537951 GCF_039541515.1 Variovorax defluvii | reverse complement strand
GGCCGGTTCCGCTCCGCTCCTCGGCGCGCACAGAGGGGAGTGGGACGGGCCATCGCTGCGCTCGGCCACCAACGGCTCGCTGCGCTTCGCGGAGAGTGTCCAGACCGATAGCTTGCTTGGCATGGCGAAGCCCCCGGCGCGTGCGCATGCGCAGCGTGTGAGTAGACCAAGTGCACTTGTTC
>NZ_BAABGJ010000080.1:537644-537759 GCF_039541515.1 Variovorax defluvii | reverse complement strand
CTCCTCGGCGCGCACAGAGGGGAGTGGGTCGGGCCATCGCTGCGCTCGGCCACCAACGGCTCGCTGCGCTTCGCGGAGAGTGTCGCAAGCTATGGCTTGCGCCAGTTGGCGAAGT
>NZ_BAABGJ010000080.1:535500-537503 GCF_039541515.1 Variovorax defluvii | reverse complement strand
GTTACTTTCTTTGGCGAGACAAAGAAAGTAACTCGCCCGCCGGGGCGAATTCCCGGCTCCTGCGCCACACAACAAGCAAGGCCAAAACAAGGGCCCAAGAAGCGAACCCCCGGCTCCTGCGCCAACCAACCAGCAAGGCCAAAACAAGGGCCCAAGAAGCGAACCCCTGGCTCCTGCGCCAAACAACAAGCAAGGCCAAAACAAGGGCCCAAGAAGCGAACCCCCGGCTCCTGCGCCACCCAACCAACAAGGCCAAAACAAAGCCCCAGTGCCCTCACCCCCTCCCAGAGGGAGAGCGAGCAAGCCAAAGCCCTCACCCCCAAGTCCTCCCAGTGCAAGGGGGAGCAAGACAAGTCCCGGCAGGTACGCCAGTGAAGCTGACCCTGATCCGCCATCCCGAAACCACCGCGCTGCCCGGCACCTGCTACGGCCGCAGCGACGTGGCCGTCTCGCCGGAAGCGACGCGGGCCATCGCCGAGCGCATCGCACCGGCGTTGCCCGTCGACATCGAGTTGGTCAGCTCGCCGCGCCGGCGCTGCGCCACACTCGCCCAGTCCATCGCATCGCTGCGTCCGGACCTCGCGCTGCGCATCGAACCGCGCATCGCCGAGATGGATTTCGGCCGTTGGGAGGGCCGCGCCTGGAACAGCATCGAACGCGCCGAGCTCGACGCCTGGACCCGCGCCTTCGCCGATGCACGCGCCGGCGGCGACGGCGAAAGCACCCGCCAGTTCATGCGTCGCGTGGGCGAAGCCTTCGACGCCTGGTGCGAATGCGGTCGCGATGCGTTGTGGATCACGCATGCCGGCGTGATCCGCGCGGTGTGGGCCTTGCGAGACGGCATTCGATGCGTCGAGCGCGCGGATCAGTGGCCTTCGCTGCCGATCGCCTTCGGCGAGTGGGTGGTGGTTCGCGGCCGTAGCCGCGAGTAACCCGACCTGTGCCTCAGTCGAGTTCGGCTCGCCGCGGCATGTCCGCGCCACGACGGGAGCAGGTGATGGCGGCGGCTTGCGCGGCGAAGCGCAGCAAGGCATCGAGCGAGGCACCGTCCAGGGCGGACAGCCCTTCGGGCGTGAGTACGCCGTGCTCATCGAGCCAGGTCAGCAGGGCGGCCTGGAAGGTGTCGCCCGCCCCGACCGTGTCGATCACGCGGGTGGTGGGCGAGGGCGCGTCGGCCCGCGCCGTCCGCGTCCACGCAATGGCGCCGTGACGTCCCCGCGTCACGGCGACCATCGAAGCGCCTCGATCCAGCCAGCGCGCGGCCACCTCCTCGACCGCTTCCCCGGGATAGAGCAGCCCCAGGTCCTCGTCGCTCACCTTGACCAGATGAGCGATCGAGACCATTTGATCGACCACCGCGCGCCAGTGCGCGAGGTCGGGCTCGACGTTGAGCCGCACGTTGGGGTCGTAGGCAATCAACAGCCGCTCGCGCTCGCGCGCCGCCAGCGCACGCAGCGCGCTTCCCACCGGCTCGACCGCCAGCGCATACGACCCGAACTGCAGCACGCGCGCCGCGCGGGGAAGGGCGGGCAGCGTGTCGTGCGTGATCTGGCGGTCCGCCGCGCCGTTGCCGTGAAAGGCATAGCGCGGTACGCCGCCGGCATCCACGCTCACGACGCTGAGCGTGCTGGGCGCGTCGTTGCGCAGCACCAGCGAGGTGTCGACGCCTTCCTCCTTCAGCGAGGCCAGCAGGCGTTCGCCGAGCGCGTCGGTCGACAGACCGGTCAGGAAGGCCACGGGCCGCGCCAGCCGTGCGAGGCCCTGTGCCACATTCAACGGCGAGCCGCCGATACGCGCGTCGAGGGTCATCCCCGTGGGCGTCGTTTCGCCCATGTAGACGTCCATCAGCGCTTCACCGCAGACCACGAACATTTCATGCTCCGGAAACTTTGAGATCCACAACGATCGTGGGTGGAGCTCACCTCGGAGCTTGCCATCCCTTGTAGTCCTTGACGTTGGTGCGCGTGATCAAGGTCGAAGGCAACAGCGTCATCGGATTGGCT
>NZ_BAABGJ010000080.1:509145-535490 GCF_039541515.1 Variovorax defluvii | reverse complement strand
AAGAAAGTAACTCGCCCGCCGGGGCGAATTCCCGGCTCCTGCGCCACACAACCAGCAAGGCCAAAACAAAGCCCCGAACGCCAAGTCCAAGCAACAACAAGAACAAAGCCAAAAACAAAGGCCCGGTGACAGCGAAGGATGGAAGCCGAACGGAGAGAGCCTTCAGCTCAGGCCGGACCGCTCGCCGGCACCCCGCACGCCGGTGCCGGCGCCAGCCGCGCGGCGACCGCCGTCAGCAGCGCCTGTGCGAAGCCACCCGCGGCGCGCCCATCGCAGCGTGCGCTCGTCACCACCCGCGGCGCGGCGCTCCAGGCAATGCGGGCGCCCGTGGCTTCCAGCGCCGCCACCAGCGCGACGTCTTCGCTGCACGCGAGGCTGCGGAAGCCGCCCGCCTTGCGATAGGCCTCGGCCGAAACGCCGAGGTTCGCCCCGTGAACATGGCGGTGGCCGTCGCGATCGAAGTAGGTCTCGCGGAAGTGGGCTTCGATCAGCTCGGCATGCACCCCGTGCGGCGACCAGTCCTCCACGCCGATGGAGCCGCAGACGGCGTCCGCCTGCTGGGCGAGCTGGTCGACCAGCCACGAGTCCGACACCACCGTATCGGCATCGGTGAATGCCAGCCAGCGCGCGCCGCGGTCCAGCAGTACCTGCGCGCCGACGGCACGGGCCGCACCGACGTTGCGCACGCGCACCGTGACCGTGAACGCGCCGGCACCGGCCGCCACCACGCCGCTCGCATCCGTGCAGCTGTCGAGCACGACGAGAACCTCCACCCGTTCTCCGCCCAGTGCCGCGTGCCGCGCGGCCCGCATGGCCGCGCGTGTGCAGTTGCCGATCAGTTGTTCCTCGTTGTGCGCGGGTATGACGATGCCCAGCATGTTGTTGTGGTCAGTTCTCTCGGCTGGGTCGGTTGCGTGATGAAGCGATCGAAAAATATCCGCACCGCCCGCGACGCCCGTCAGCCGACGCGCGTGCTCGATGTAGGCGGCGCGCGCCAAAATGGCTTCGCCGTGTCTTTTGACATGCCGCGGCGGGCGGCAGGCCGGGTATTTGCATTACCCTCCAGGTCACTCAGCTCCCGGAGAAAAAATGATCAAGATCGGAATCGTGGACGACCACGCCATCGTGCGCTCGGGCTTGCGCCAGTTTCTTTCGCAGGAGGTCGATCTGCGCGTCGTCGGCGAAGCCGCCAGCGGGCGCGAAGCGATCGAGCTTGCGCGCACCACCGAGATGGATGTCCTCGTGATGGACCTCTCGATGCCCGGCCAAAGCGGCATCGACGCGTTGGCCATGGTCCGCGCCAAGGCGCCGGACGTCGGCATCCTCATCCTCAGCGCCTATCCCGAGGAGCACTACGCCGTCAACCTGATCCGTCAGGGCGCGAGCGGCTACCTCAACAAGGAATGCCAGCCTTCCCAGATCGCCGAGGCGATCCGCGTCATCGCACTGGGCCGCCGCTTCATCACCCCTGCGGTGGCAGAGCTGCTGGCGCGCCAGCTCGACCGCAAGGAGGGCGCCGCCCCGCACGAGCTGCTGTCCGAGCGCGAATTCCAGGTGTTCCTCAAGCTGGCCAAGGGCGAGACCGCGGGCCACATCGCCGACACGCTGTCCCTGTCCGTCAAGACCGTCAGCACCTACCGCACGCGGCTGATGGAAAAGATGAACCTGTCCACCAACAGCGACCTGACCTATTACGCGATGAAGAACAATCTCATCGATTGACGACGAGGGGGCCCTGTGAACGAAGGCAGCGCTCATCGGATTCCTTCGCGCTCGGCCACCGAACGCCCGTCGCGCGCCCAGATGCAGAGCACGAAATCCTCGTCCTCGTACCGGGCGACCAGCGGCAGGCCCAACGCACCCAGCAGCTCATGCGCGCGCTCCGTGCCCAGCCGCCGCTGCTGGAAACCGGCTCGCCAGTCGCAGGCGACGAGGGTGCCGTCGGCGTCGAGCGAGCGGTCGCAGCAGCGGGCCACTTCCGCCAGGGCTTCCTCCTCCAGGAAGTAGCTCATCTCGCTCAGCACCACCAGATCGAACAGCCGCTCGTAGTGAGGCCACTGGCCTGGAAGGCTGTGCTGCTCGACGCGTACGTTGGCGCGGCCGATCACGCCCTGCCGGGTCAGCGCCACGGCGCGTTCGCACGCGTCGCTGGCCAGGAGCTGGTCGCAGCGCGCGGCGAGCTCCACCGTCAGCGCCCCCACCCCGCAACCCGGCTCGTAGCCGCGGCGGTAGCGCTGCCGCGGCAGCGATGCCATCAGGAGGCGGCGCTTGCGCCGCTCGTACCAGCGGCTGGCCACACCGTAGGGATCATCGGAGGCCGCATACAGGTCGGCGAAATAGCCTTGCATGTTCATGGGAACAGCACCTCGTAGGGCCGTGCCGCGCGCTCCAGCATGTCGGCGCCCAGAATGGGCGCCGCACCCGTCGAGCGGTCCGGCACGATCTGGCTGGTGAAGGCCTGCACCGCAAGGCGCTTGCGGCGCGTCGCGTCGCTGTCCAGCGGCAGGCGAAGCGCATGGCGCCACGGCAGCCGGGGGTCGCCGGGATGGGCCCAGTTCCAGGCCCACACCGGCACCTCGATCAGCCTGGCGCCACGCGCGGCCGCGGCAGCCTGGCAGGCCAGTGCGGTGGCCTCGTGGTCGGGGTGGCCATCGCCATGCCAGGTGGTGAAGACCACGTCCGTGGCTTCGATCGATGCCGCGAGCCGCTGCGCCAGGCAGGCCCGGCGGGCCATCAATCCGCCGTCCGGCAAGTCCAGCCGCAGCGGCAGGCCGGCTACGCCGAGGCAGCGCAGGGCCGCCTGGCTCTCTTTCGGCCGCTCTTGCCGAAGGCGCGCGGGCGGCCAGATCCGCGACCCGCCATGGCTGGCGCTTCCATCGGTCACGGCGATCACCTGGATGTCCGCGGTCCCGCGGGCCAGCTGCGCCAGAAGACCGCCCACCATGAGGACTTCGTCGTCGGGGTGCGGTGCCACCACGACGGCGCGGGCGCCCGGGGGAACGATTTCCCTCGCGCCCACCTCCCGCAGTTGACCCAGCCCCGGCCACGCGGCCCACGCCGACTCGGGCGTGCCGTCGGGGGAGATGCGCGGCCTCACAGCGTCCATGAAGCCGACTCCTCTCGCAGCACCGATTGCCCCAGCGCAGCGAGGTCGCGCTCCGCATGGCTCTGGCGCAGGTAGACGGGCAGGTCCGCCATCGCGCGGGCGAAGCGCGCATCGCGACACAGCGGCCCCGCGCCCAGGGCCCGCGCGGCATGACGCATGACGGATTCGGCGGCCTGCTCGACGATCAGCCGCACGCGCAGGGCGGGTGTACGGGCATCATCGGCGGGCTTCGCGTCGATGCCCGCGGCACAGGCACGCAGAGCGGCGGCGGCGCCCGCGACCGCGATGTCGATCGACCCCAGATGTGCCAGCCGATGCGGGTCCGGATCGCCATCGGCCAGCAGCTCGCGCGTACGCCGCGCGACGCCGAGCGCGCCGCCGAACCAGCAGGCCGCGATGCCCGCGCCCCCGTGCCAGAAGCCGGGGCGGCGGACATAGTCCCCGGGCCGGCCCAGGGGCAGCGCGCGGGCCGCGCTGAAACGGATGTCGAGCGAGCCGGTCTGCTCCATGCCCACCGCATGCCAGTTCCGCGCATCGAGGTGGATGCCGTTCTGGTCGAGCGCGACGGTGGCCAGGCAAGGCTCGCCTGCTTCGTTCCAGCAACTGACCACGGCATGCGTCAGCTCGGCGGCGCCGGAGCACCAGGCCTTGACGCCATCGAGCACCAGCCCGCCCTGCCCGGCCGGCCTGGCCGACAGCCGGGCGTCGGGCGGTTCGGCGCACCACGTGCCCCACAGGGCGCCCGGCGGCGACGCCCCCGCCCCGAGCTCGGCCCGGATCGCGAGGGCGTCCGTATGGCCTTCGAACAGCTTGATCAAGGACAGATCGATGGCAGCCACCTCCGCGAGCACCCGCCACCGCTCCAGCGTGTGTCCGCTGCCGGGCAAAGGGAGCGCGCGGTCGATGCCGGCGCCGACCAGCGCGGCAAGGGTCGCCGCCGTTCCTTCTCGTCGAGCAGCCTTCAATGTGTCGAGCGCCTTGCAGTGGGTCATGTCGGTTCAGGGGTTCAGCAACTCGGACAGTGCACAGTCGATGCGCGCCGGCTCGACGGCGCAAGCTCAGGCGCAGCGTAGGCGCGTCGCGACTCTCACGGGGCTCGCGGTCCTACACGACCGACAAGCGCCCGTCCCTAGCGTGGGCCAGCTTTCAAGAAGAAGCACAACCATCCACTCGCCCGCAACCCGTTCATCCCCCCATCCCATGCCCAAAAAGTCCACGCCCCCCTCTGCCGAACTGGACGCCGCGCGCGCAGCGGCACGCAACACCGACAGCGGGCCGGCGCAGCCGGCACCGGCTGCCGCAGGCAAAGGTGACCGTCCTGCCCAGAAGGCGATCGAGACGCAGGCCCTGTCGGCCGGCATGCCTGCCAACGAGACCAAGCCGCTCGAACATGGCGAGGCGAACGCCCTCACGACGCCGGCGGGCAGCACCGTCAGCCCTTCGTCCCGGTTGCCGACGGCCAGCACCCTGTCGGAAGACGGCACTTCGGCCAAGACGGGCGCCGCCGCACGCGAAGGCGTGAACGCGACGATTGACTCGCTCGACCGCGTCCGCGTGGATTCCGGCGGCCGCGTCCTCACGACCAACCAGGGCGTTCCCATCGCCGACAACCAGAACTCGCTCAAGGCGGGCGCCCGCGGGCCGGTCCTGCTCGAAGACTTCATCCTGCGCGAGAAGATCACGCACTTCGACCACGAACGCATCCCGGAGCGCATCGTGCATGCGCGCGGATCGGGCGCGCACGGCTTCTTCGAGTGCCTGGCACCGTTGACGGAGTACACCCGGGCCGCGCCCTTCCAGTCGGCCGGCAAGGTCACGCCGGTCTTCGTGCGCTTCTCCACGGTGGCCGGCGAGCGCGGCTCGAAGGACACGGCACGCGACGTGCGCGGCTTCGCCGTCAAGTTCTACACCGACGAAGGCAACTGGGACCTGGTCGGCAACAACATGCCGGTGTTCTTCATCCAGGACGCGATGAAGTTTCCGGACCTGGTCCACGCCGTGAAGCCGGAGCCGCATCACCAGATGCCGCAGGCCGCCAGCGCGCACGACACCTTCTGGGATTTCGTGTCGCTGATGCCCGAATCGACGCACATGCTGATGTGGGCGATGTCCGATCGGGCCATCCCGCGCAGCTACCGCATGATGCAGGGTTTCGGCGTGCACACCTTCCGCCTGGTCAACGAGGCAGGCGAATCGGTGCTGGTCAAGTTCCACTGGCAGCCCAAGCTCGGCACCCATTCGATGGTGTGGGAAGAAGCGGTGAAGATCTCCGGCGCCGACCCGGACTACCACCGCCGCGACCTCTGGGAAGCCATCGAAGCCGGCGAGTTTCCCGAATGGGAGCTGGGCGTGCAGATCTTCACCGAAGAGCAGGCCGCGCAGTTCAGCTTCGACATCCTGGACGCCACCAAGATCGTGCCCGAGGAACTCGTGCCGGTCCGCATCGTGGGCCGCCTGGTCCTCAACCGCAACCCCGACAACTTCTTCGCCGAGACGGAACAGGTGGCCTTCTGCGTTGCGCACGTCGTGCCCGGCATCGACTTCACCAACGACCCGCTGCTGGCCGGGCGCATCCACTCCTACGTGGACACGCAGATCAGCCGCCTGGGCGGCCCCAACTTCCACGAGATCCCCATCAACGCGCCGGTGGCGCAGGTGCACAACAACCAGCGCGACGGCATGCACCGCCAGGCGATCCACCGCGGCCGCGTGGCCTACGAGCCGAACTCGCTCGCCGGCGGCTGCCCCTTCCAGGCCGGCGCGGCGCAGGGCTTCGTCAGCGTCGCCCGGCGCGTCGATGCCGAAGCCAGCGCCGACAAGGTCCGCATCAAGCCCGAGAAATTCGCCGACCACTACACCCAGGCGCGCCTCTTCTACGAAAGCCAGAGCGAAGTCGAGCAGGCGCACATCGGCAATGCGTTCCGCTTCGAGCTGTCCAAGGTGACGGTGCCGGCCATCCGCGAGCGCATGGTGGCCAGCCTGCGCAACGCGGTGCCGGCCCTGGCCGAGCGGCTGGCGAAGGACCTGGGCATGGAGTTGCCCGCGCCGATGCCCCGCGCGCTGGAGACGCCCGCGGCGCCCGAGGTCGAGATCTCGCCGCCCCTTTCGCTGATGGCGCGGCCGGGCGACGGCGGCATTCGCACGCGCAAGGTGGCGGTGCTGGTGGCCCACGGGGTGGAGGGCGCCTCGCTCGGCAAGCTGGTGTCGGCGCTGGTCGCGGCCGGCGCGGTGCCCCGCCTGGTCGCGTCCCGGCTCGGTACCTACGTCGGGGCCGCCGGAGAGAAGTTCGCTGCCGATGCCACGATGGAAAACTCGCCCGGATTCCTCTTCGATGCGCTGGTGCTGCCGGACGGCGCGGCGGCCGTGGAGACCCTCGACGCGGACGCGCACACGCTGGAGTTCCTGCGCGCCCAGTACTGGCATTGCAAGACCATCCTGGCCTTCGGCGCGTCCGAAGCCTTGCTGGCCGAGGCCCAGATTCCGCTGACCCTGCCCGACGGCTCGCCGGACCGGGGCCTGATCCTGGCCGACGCGGCGAACGCCGATGCCGCGATCGCGGAGTTCATCGAGGCCATGGGCAGGCACCGGCACTTCGAGCGCGAAAACGATCCGCCTGCCGCCTGAATAGCGAGATGGAGATCGACTGGATCCAGTGGCCCGCGTTCGCAGCGTCCCTCGCGGCCGCCTACCTGGTGGGCTCGAACAAACAGGGACGCCGCAACACCGGCTTCTGGATCTTCCTGCTCAGCAACGTCTTGTGGGTGGTGTGGGGGCTGGACAGCGGGGCGTGGGCCTTGATCGCGCTGCAAGTCTGCCTGGCACTGCTCAATATCCGGGGGCTGTTCAAGACCGAGTCTTGATGACCCCTGGACGAACCCGGGGGAAAACTGCGCGAGCGGAGGATCTAAACGCTCGCCCGCTGGCGCGCCAGGCCCCTGCATGCACGGCCGATGCACCTACGACGCGCCTGGGTATCGTCCCAGGGCGCCGCCGCCGTCGTCCCGGCACACTCGTGCGTTCAGCCGAACCCCCCCATCCGATCCATCTCCGCGAGCCGATGACCACCCTTCCATCCTCCCGCGCCCAGCTCGTCGTCAGCGAGGGCTTGCCGCATCCCCTGGGCGCCACCTTCACCGGCACCGGCGTCAACTTCGCCGTCTTCTCCGCGCATGCCACACGCATCGAAGTCTGCCTCTTCGACGAGGCCGGCGAGGTCGAGACGGCGCGCATCGCCTTGCCCGAGTACACCGACGAAGTCTGGCACGGCCACGTCGCCGGCGTGCAGCCGGGCGCCCGCTACGGCTTGCGGGCGCACGGCCCCTACGCGCCCGAGTCGGGCCACCGCTTCAACCCGCACAAGCTTCTGCTCGACCCCTACGCGAAGGCCCACATGGGATCGCTGCGGTGGGGGCCCGAACTGTTCGGCTACACCCTCGGCCATCCCGATGCGGACCTGAGCTTCGACGAGCGCGACAGCGCCGCCCTCGTCCCGAAGTGCGTGGTCGTCGATTCGCGCTTCGAATGGACGCAACCCCTCGGCACCCGCGTCCCCTGGGACCGGACGGTGGTCTACGAAACGCACGTGGGCGGCTTCACCCGCAGGCACCCCGGCGTGCCGGCCGCGCAGCAGGGCACCTTCGCCGGCCTGGCCCACGACGACGTGCTGCGGACGATCGCGGACCTGGGCGTGACCAGCGTCGAACTCCTGCCGATCCAGATGTTTCTCGACCAGTCCTACCTGGTCGACAAGGGCCTGAAGAACTACTGGGGCTACGACACACTGGGCTTCTTCGCGCTCGACCCGCGCTATCTGTCGCAGCCCACCATCGACGAGTTCAAGGGCCTGGTCGACCGCATGCATGCGCATGGCCTGGAGGTCATCCTGGACGTGGTCTACAACCACACGCCGGAAGGCAACGAGCTGGGGCCCACGCTGTGCTTCAAGGGCCTGGACAACGCGAGCTACTACCGCCTGATGCCCGCCGGCGATGGCATCGGCCCGCGCTACTACATCAACGACACCGGCACGGGCAACACGCTGAACCTGAGCCATCCGCGCGTGCTGCAGATGGTCACGGACAGCCTGCGCTACTGGGTGAGCGAGATGCGGGTCGACGGCTTCCGCTTCGACCTGGCGACCATCCTCGCGCGCGAGCCCCACGGCTTCGACGAAGGCGGCGGCTTCCTCGACAGTTGCCGCCAGGACCCGGTGCTGTCCAGCATCAAGCTGATCGCCGAGCCCTGGGATTGCGGCCCCGGCGGTTACCAGGTCGGCCAGTTTCCGCCGGGGTGGGCCGAGTGGAACGACAGGTACCGCGACACCGTGCGCGCCTTCTGGCGCGGCGACGAGGGCAAGGCCGCCGACCTGGCGTCCTGCCTGACGGCGAGCGGTGGCCTGTTCAACAAGCGCGGCCGCAGGCCCTGGGCCAGTGTCAACTTCATCACGGCTCACGACGGCTTCACCCTCGCCGACCTGGTCAGCTACAACGACAAGCACAACGAGGCGAACGGCGAGGACAACCGCGACGGCCACGGCGAAAACCTCTCGTGGAACTGCGGCGCGGAAGGCCCGACCCAGGACGAAGAGATCCTGGCCTTGCGATCGCGCCAGCAGCGCAACATGCTCGCGACGCTGCTGCTGTCGCAGGGCACGCCGATGCTGCTGGCGGGCGACGAGTTCGGCCGCACGCAGCAGGGCAACAACAACGCCTACTGCCAGGACAACGAGATCTCCTGGATCGACTGGGCGGGCATCGACGACGCCGGCCACCAGTTGCGCGCGTTCACCCGGCGCCTCCTGGCGCTGCGCCGAGAGCAGCCGGTGCTGCGCCGCATGCGCTTCCTCACCGGGCAGGCGCAGGGCGAGGGCGGCCATCCCGACGTGCGCTGGCTGGCACCCGACGGCCAGGCCATGGCCGACGCACATTGGAACGACGCCCACACCCGCGCCTTCGCCGTGATGCTGGACGGGCGCTCGCCCCGCTCCGCCATCAGCGGCGAAGGCCATGATGCCAGCCTCCTGCTTCTGTTCAACGGATGGGAGGACGAGGTGCGCTTCACGCTCCCCGACGCGCCGGCCGGCGGCTGGCGCCTGGTGCTCGACACGGCGGACCCGGCCATCGAAGGCGAGCAGGACGTCCGCGAGCACACGGCCATCGGCCGCTCCTTGCAGGTCCTCGTGTCGCAGCCGCAGGCATAGGCTCGCCGGCGAGCCCGCACGGAACGGCGGCTTTCCTACGCGATGCGGGCATGCCGTCCCAAGCGAAGCGGTCCGCTCTTCGACGATGCTGAGGCATTGATTCACCGGGAGAACCCCATCATGTCGACCGCGGCCCTCGCTCGCCCCCCGTCCAATCTCCTCCTCCTTGCCGAGGGCCGCGCGCTCTGGGAGGCCGGCGCGACACTGGCGCTGTGGCCCCTGCTCCAGTTCGCGCCGCGCGGCGACGGGCATTCGGTGGTGGTGCTGCCCGGGCTGGGCGCGAGCGACGGTTCGACCGAACTGCTGCGTCGCTTTCTCTCGACGCGCGGCTATGCCGTCCACGGGTGGGGCCTGGGCACCAATTGCGGTCCCCTGCCCGGCGTGGAAAAGGGCCTGGAGCAGCTTCTCGATCGCCTGCACGGCCACACGGGCAAGGTCAGCCTGGTCGGCTGGAGCCTGGGTGGCGTGTTCGCGCGCATGCTCGCGTCCAAGGCGCCCGGCGCCGTGCGCAGCGTCATCACGCTGGGCAGCCCCTTGCGCGGCAACTCGAAAGCGACGCGCGCCGCCAAGGCCTACGAACTGCTGAGCGGCCAGCCCGCCGACGATCCGGCGCGCCAGCGCTGGGTGAAGGCGACGCCGCGGGTTCCCACCACCTCGATCTTCAGCCGATCGGACGCCATCGTTTCGTGGCACAGCAGCTTCGAGAAGGAAACGCCCTCCTCCGAAAACATCGAGGTCGAGGCCAGCCACCTCGGCCTGGGGGTGCACCCGGCGGTGCTCTACGCCGTGGCGGACCGCTTGTCGATGTCCGAAAACCAATGGCGAAGGTTCGAGGCGCCGGCCGCCCTGCGCGCCTTCTATCCCGACCCGGCGAGGGACTGAGGGAACGTGCACGCGACGCCAGCACCCTCGCCGGCATGGAGCCATGGCGGACCGCGGATCTGACGCGCCCTCGAAGTTCGTGCGCGTGCGCGGCGCGCGCGAGCACAACCTGAAGGATGTCGAGGTCGACATTCCGCGCGATGCGCTGGTCGTCTTCAGCGGCGTCTCCGGCTCCGGAAAGTCCTCGCTTGCCTTCGGCACCATCTATGCGGAGGCGCAGCGGCGCTATTTCGAGTCGGTGGCACCCTATGCACGCCGCCTGATCGACCAGGTGGGCGTTCCCGAGGTGGACAGCATCGAGGGACTGCCGCCCGCCGTCGCGCTGCAGCAGCAGCGCGGCTCGCCCGGAACGCGCTCCTCGGTCGGCAGCGTCACGACCCTCTCCAACCTCCTGCGCATGCTCTATTCGCGGGCGGGAAGCTACCCGCCCCGGCAGCCCATGCTCTACGCGGAGGACTTCTCGCCGAACACGCCCCAGGGCGCCTGCCCCACCTGCCACGGGCTCGGCAGCATCTACGACGTGACGGAAGCGTCGATGGTCCCCGACGATTCCCTGAGCATCCGCGAGCGGGCGATCGCGGCCTGGCCGCCGGCGTGGCACGGGCAGAACCTGCGCGACATCCTGGTGACGCTCGGCTACGACGTGGACACGCCGTGGCGCAAGCTGCCGAAGAAGGATCGCGACTGGATTCTCTACACCGACGAGCAACCCACGGTGCCCGTCTATGCCGGCTTCACGCCGGCCGAGACGCGCGCCGCGCTGCGCCGCAAGATGGAGCCGAGCTACCAGGGCACCTTCACCGGCGCTCGGCGCTACGTGCTCCATACCTTCGCCACGACGCAGAGCCCGATGATGAAGAAGCGCGTCTCGCGCTTCATGGTCGGACAGGTCTGCCCGGCCTGCCACGGCAAACGCCTCAAGCCCGAAGCGCTCGGCGTGCGCTTCGCAGGCCACGACATCGGAGAGATATCGCACCTGCCGATCTCGGCACTGGCCGACGTGCTCCGGCCGGCGGCCGAAAGGCGGCTGGCGCCGTCGTCCGATCGCGCGACGCTCAGCCGCCGCGCGGCACGCCAGGACACGGCGCGCCGCGTCGCGGCGGGCGGCTCCGCGCACCAGGGCGCGCCGGACGTCCGCCGCACCGCGAACCTGTCCGAGGAGAAGCGCATCGCCGCGCAACGCATGGCCCAGGACATGCTCGACCGCATCCGGACGCTGGAAGGGCTCGGCCTCGGCTACCTGTCGCTGGACCGGAGCGCGCCGACGCTCTCGCCCGGCGAGCTGCAGCGGCTGCGCCTGGCCACCCAGATCCGCTCGAACCTGTTCGGCGTCGTCTACGTTCTCGACGAGCCGACCGCCGGCCTGCATCCCGCGGATGGCGAGGCGCTGCGCTCCGCGCTCTCGCATCTCAAGGACGCGGGCAATTCGCTCTTCGTCGTCGAGCACGACCTGGAGACGATGCGTCACGCGGACTGGATCGTCGACGTGGGACCGGAGGCCGGCGAGCAAGGCGGACAGGTGCTCTACAGCGGGCCGCCGGAGGGCCTGCGCGCGGTGCAGGCTTCCAGGACCGCCTCGTACCTTTTCAATGCGCCGCCGCCGCGCGACAGGCTCCCCCGCCCGCCGGCCGGATGGCTGCGGCTCGAAGGCGTCACGCGCAACAACCTGCACCGGGTCGACGTCCGCTTCCCGCTGGGCGTGCTGACCGCGGTGACGGGCGTCTCGGGTTCCGGCAAGTCCAGCCTGGTGACCCAGGCACTGGTCGAGCTGGTGTCGGCGGAGCTGGGCCATGACACACCGCTGCCCGAGGACGAGGACGACGGGACGCAAGCCACGCCGCTGGGCATCACCGCCGGCCGCGTGGCCGCGGGCATGGAAGGGCTGCGCCGCCTCGTGCAGGTGAACCAGAAGCCGATCGGGCGCACGCCGCGCTCCAACCTCGCGACCTACACCGGCCTCTTCGACCACGTCCGCAAACTCTTCGCGTCGACCCGGGCCGCCCGCTCGCGCCGCTACGATGCCGGCCGCTTCTCGTTCAACGTGGCCAAGGGGCGCTGCGACACCTGCGAGGGCGAAGGCTTCGTGAGTGTCGAACTGCTCTTCATGCCCAGCGTGTACGCACCCTGCCCCGCCTGCCACGGCGCGCGCTACAACGCGCAGACGCTCGAGATCACCTGGCGCGAAAGGAACATTGCCGAAGTGCTGGGCATGACGGTGGAGGACGCGCTCGACTTCTTCGCCGACCAGAGCGCCATCGCCCGGCCGCTCGCGCTGCTGCGGGACATCGGCCTGGGCTACCTGCGCCTGGGCCAGCCCGCGACCGAGTTGTCCGGCGGCGAGGCGCAGCGCATCAAGCTCGCCACGGAGCTGCAGCGCTCGCAGCGCGGCGACACGCTCTACGTGCTCGACGAGCCGACCACGGGACTGCATCCGGCCGACGTCGACAAGCTGATGGCCCAGTTGGGCGGGCTGGTGGACGCCGGCAACACGGTCATCCTGGTGGAGCACGACATGCGCGTGGTGGCTGCCAGCGACTGGGTCGTCGACATGGGCCCCGGCGCGGGCGATCAGGGTGGGCACGTCGTGGCCAGCGGCACGCCGCAGGACGTGGCAGCCAGCCGCGACAGCAGGACCGCGCCATACCTTCGCGCGGCCGTGGCCGGCCACCCCGCATCGCGCGCGCGGTAGCACGCACGTCGACGACGGTAGGAATGCGCGCGGGCCCGGTCGGGCCCTGGACCGACATGGCCTCGTGCCTCGCGCTCTACGGTGAATGTTCCTGGCGAGCGGCGCCACGCGCCCGCGCCATCGACCCCTCCGCCCTCCATCGACAAAGGAAGCGACATGTCCGACACCAGAACCTCCACACCCAACGACAGCCTCGACCTCGGCTCGCCCAGCGCCGTCGAGGACCTGGCCAGGCGCTTCGATGCGACCCCCACACAGATTCGCGAGGCAGCCGTGGCGGTCGGTCACCGGATCGCCGACATCGAGATGCACCTGAAGGGAACCCGCAGCGCGAGCAACGAGGAGCGGATGGAACAGGCGCCCCCCTCCGGAGCAAGGCCATGAAGGCGCTCGTCTACCACGGCAGCAAGGACGTCCGCGTCGAGACCGTCAAGGACCCGGTGCTGCGGGAGCCCGACGACATCCTGCTGCGCGTGACGGCCACCGCCATCTGCGGCTCGGACCTGCACCTCTACCGCGGCAAGGTGCCGGGCATGAAGTCCGGCGACATCCTGGGGCACGAGTTCATGGGCGAAGTGGTCGAGGCCGGCAGCGGGGTGAACTCGGTCCGTCCCGGCGACCGGGTGGTCGTGCCCTTCGTCATCGCCTGCGGGTCATGCTTCTTCTGCGACAAGCAGTTGTTCGCGGCCTGCGAAACGAGCAACACGGGACGCGGCGCCATCCTCAACAAGAAAAGCCTGCGGCCCGGCGCGGCCCTGTTCGGCTACACGCACCTGTACGGCGGCGTGCCCGGGGGACAGGCCGAGTACGTGCGCGTGCCGCGGGCCAACGTCGGCCCCTTGCGCATTCCCGATGCGCTGTCCGACGAGCAGGTGCTGTTTCTCAGCGACATCCTGCCCACGGGTTACCAGGCCGTGCTGAATGCCGAGGTCGGTCCCGGCTCGACGCTGGCGATCTTCGGCGCCGGCCCCGTGGGCCTGATGGCGGCCGCCTGCGCCCGCATGCTCGGGGTGGAGGACATCGTCATGATCGACCACCACGACTACCGCCTGGACTTCGCGCAGCGCACCTATGGCGCCGCGCCCATCAACTTCGACAAGGTCGACGCGGCGGAAGTGATCGTGGAAGCCACGCACGGCCGGGGCGTCGACGCCGTCATCGACGCGGTCGGCTTCGAGGCCAAGGGCAGCGCGCTGGAGACCCTGCTCACCAAGCTGAAGATCGAGGCCAGCAGCGGCAAGGCCCTGCGGCAATGCATCGCGGCCGTTCGCCGGGGCGGCGTGATCAGCGTGCCGGGCGTGTACGCGGGCTTCATGCACGGCTTCCTGTTCGGCGATGTGTTCGAGAAGGGCCTGACCATCAAGGGCGGGCAGACCCATGCGCAGCGCTTCATGCCCGAGTTGCTGGAGCACATCGGCAACGGCAAGCTCCAGCCGGAGGCCATCATCACGCACCGGATGCCGCTGGCACAGGCGGCGCGGGGGTACGAGGTGTTCAATGGGCAGGAGGAGGATTGCAGGAAGGTGGTGCTGACGCCTTGAGCGTCAGGCCGCCCGGTTCTTCAGCAGGCCGGTTCGTCCAGCTCCGCCAGCAGCGCCTGCGATTCCTCGTCGAAGCCCGGCACCGGCTGCGCCTTGGCCAGCGCCATCCACACGCTGAAGGGCAGGCGCGCTTGGGCCCGGTGCACCGCAGCGCGCGCCACCACCAGGCGATCGCCCTGCGCGACCAGCACGCCGCATTCGGCCGGGATCTCCCCGGGCTCGGCGATTGCGCGGCCCTTGGCATCGGTGCCCAGCACGTACCAGCACTCGCCCCCGAGGTCGAGGTAGGCCGCGCGCTTGTCGGGCTTGCGCAGGTCGCTCAACAGGTCGGCACGGTTGACCTTGACCTCGTGCACCACCGGCTGCGCATAGGCCTCGACGCTGGTATTGCGGATGGAGAACACGTCGGGCCGCGCGATGCACCAGCGGGGCTTGCCGCCTTCGTTCAGCGCGGGCAGCCGGGCCCGCAGGCCGAGGCCGCGCCAGGCGATGCGGCCGGCGCGCGTCATCTCGCGCGCCACCTGCCCGACCAGCGCCTCGTGACGCGACAGGGCCGCGCGATTGACGACCATGCTTCGCGCCACGTGCGCGATGCCGGCATCGCTCACGCGCAGGGTCTCGTGGCCCTGGGCGGAGCGCACGCGCTCCAGCAGTCCGGCGGCCAGCAGGTCGATCTCGATCTCGTCGCAGCAGGGCCAGCCTGCGGAGCGGTAGACCTCGCGCAGCCGCCGCGCGTGCAGGCGGCCCAGGGCCATGGCACCGGGCGGCGGATCGGCCACCGGCGGCGGCGCGCCGGGCTCGGTCATGGGCGGGTCGCTGGGCGGGGGGTCCACCTCGGGCGGCGGGGCCGGGGCCGGCGCGGGCGACGGCGGCACCGGGAGGTCGGGCGAAGGCGGCGGGGGGCCGATGGGCGAGGCGGCGCGGAGCGAGGCGATGGCGGTCATGGCGCTAGGTTAGCGAAAAGCGCGCCCCCAGGGATGATCCCCGCAAATCCACGTTGCGGCCGGTCACGGACCGGTGGATAGTCGCGGCCATGAAGGCCCGATGCATCGACGCTCCCCGGCTCCTGGCGAGAGCGCTGGCGTGCGGGCTGTTCCTGCTGGGGGTCGCGCTGCTGCTCGTGGGCGCGCCGTCCCACGCCCAGGAGCGTCCTCTCACGGACAAGCGCATCGCCCTGGTCGTCGGCAACGCGCAGTACCCGAAGGTGCCCCTGGCCAACCCGGAGAACGACGCCCGGCTGATGGCCGGCAACCTGCGCAGGCTGGGCTTCGAGGTCAACCTGCAGCTCAACGTCAACGTGCTGCAGTTCCGGCGCGCGCTGCGCGAGTTCGCGCGGCGGGTGCAGCAGGACGATGCGGTCGCGGTGCTGTACTACGCCGGGCATGGCGTGCAGATCGACGGGCGCAACTTCCTGCTGCCGGTGGACATCAACCTGCGCGACCAGGAGGAGGTGAAGGACGAGTCGGTGGACATCGAGGAGCTGTTCCTCAGCCGCATCGACAAGGCGGGCTCCTACCCGCGCATCGTCATTCTCGATGCCTGCCGCGACAACCCCTTCGCCGCGAAGACACGCAACATCCGCTCGGCCGGCGGGCTGGCGGAAATGGGCGCGCGCGGCACGCTGATCGCCTTCGCCTCGGCGCCCGGCGCGCCGGCGGAGGACGGGCCCGGCGGCACCAACAGCGTCTACACCCAGGCGCTGGCCGAGGAGATGATGGTCCCGGGGCTGGAAGTGGAGCAGATGTTCAAGAACGTCCGGGTGAAGGTGCTGCGCGCGACTCGCGAGCGCCAGTTGCCCTGGGTGAACACTTCGCTGACTTCGAACTTCAGCTTCAATCCGGTGGCGGGCGGGTCCTTGGCGCAGGGGGCGGCGCCCTCTTCCGCGCCGGCGGCCGCTGCCGCACCCGGGCGCGACCACCGGCCGAAGGACATCGACGCGCTGCTGGCGCAGGCGCAGCAGCAGACCCGGACGCAGGCGCCGCAGGCCGAGCCGCCGGCACCACCGCCGGCGCCACGCGTCGCGCCGCGCGAGCAGGACCGTGACCGCACCGAGCAGGTGGCCGCGGCATCGCCATCCGCCGTGCAGCCGGTAACGCCTGCGCCGGCGCCCCTCCCGGGCATCGCTGCGCCCTCCGCCCAGGCCTCCCTGGCACCCTCGTCTTCGCGCAGTTTCCTGTCACGCGACGCGCTGCAGCAGCTGCTGGTGGGCAAGACGCACAGCCTGAAGGACGGCGGCAATCTCATCCAGTGGGACCTGAGGAGCAACGGGATCGTCTACTTCCACAGCCTCAGCGCGGGCAACTTCTCGATCCGCGGCTCGGGCCGCTACGAGATCAGGGACGACGGCAGCCTGTGTGCGCGCTTCAATGCCGCGCCGCCCGGGCGACTGACGGACGCACGCAGTCCCGACAGCGGCTGCTGGTATTTTTACCGGGAGGGCGAGCGGCTCATGCGCACCCAGACCCGCGAGGCGCAGGCACGGGCGGAGCTGGTGACGATCGAATGAGCGGCCGCGGCGGCACGCCGTCCGTGCGCCGTGCGAGACAATGCAGCGTCACCACCGCGCCAGAGAACGAGGAGCGAAGCCACTGTGCCAGAACGATCTTCTTCCGCTACCCGCAGCGGCCGCAGTGCGCCGCGCACGGAAGCATCCCCGTCCCCATCCGCCGCGGAAGGCGGCCCGACCCGCCGGCGCCTTCGGCGCGAGCGCGCGGACCTGCTGGAGACCCGCATCCTCGATGCCGCGGTCGAGGAGTTCGCCGAGCACGGCTTCGCCGGCGCACGCATCGAGCGCGTCAGCGCCGCCGCCGGCACGGTGGACCGGATGCTGTACTACTACTACGGCAACAAGGAGCGGCTCTACCAGGCGGTGCTGGGCAAGATCTACGAGGACATGATCAACGCGCAGAGCGAGTTCGTGCTGCCGGCCGATCCGGTCGAAGGCATGCGCCAGCTGGTGCTGCATTCGTGGGAGCACTACCAGTCGCATCCGAACCTGGTGCGCCTGCTGATGAACGAGAACCTGCTGCGCGGCCGGCACGTGCGCGAGTCGGTGCAGCTTGAGCGCACCACCCTGCCGCTGGTGCAGACGGTGGAGACACTGCTGGCGAGCGGCCAGGCGCAGGGCGTGTTCCGGCGCGACCTGTCGTCCGAGCACGTGCTGATGACCATCATGTCGCTCGGCTTCTTCTACGTGTCGAATCAGTACACCTGCTCGGCCTGGCTGGGCGCGGACCTGATGGGCCGCACGCGGCGGAGCGCCTGGGGCCGGCACATCTGCGAGACGGTGCTCGCGATGCTGGCGCCCCAGGACGCTGAAGACGAAACGGAGCGGGCCGCAAAGCCGGAAGCGAAGGACCAGGCCAGGCCGCGCCGCAAGCCGGCGGCGGCGATCCGGAAGAAGTGATCAGCCCGGGCCCAGCCCGGCCCAGGTGTCGCGCACGAAGCGCGCGATCGCCGCGTTCTGCCCGATCAGCGAGAAGCGCGCGTTGTGCGCGTAGTCCGGCAGGTTGATCATCTCGGTGGTGATCCAGCGCAGCGGCGAATCGGCCTGCGCATGGTGGTATGCCAGCACCTTGCGCACCACCTCGCGCGTGCAGGCCAGTGCGTTCGCATCCCAGTCCGAATGCCATTCGCCCGGGCCCGGCTCGGTGAAGGGGTACAGGATGCCGCGGCCCGCCTCCCCGGCCCTGTAGGGAAAGATCGAGTGTTCCGGCACGGCCGCGACGGCCTCGCCCGTATCGCCCGTGGACCAACGATTGCGCGGGCCGTTCGGCGCCACGCTGCGCACCTGCAGCCAGCGCACGATGCCCATCTGCAGCCACTGGTCGACGAAGTTGCCGGGCTGGAAGGGGTCGAGCACCGCTCGGCCTGCGGCCACGTCTTCCGTGAGGCCGCAGATCGCGAGCTCCTGGGCGTTGCCCATCTTGAAGATGCCGTGGCTGTAGTCCAGCGTGAAGTGAAAGGGAATGCCCCGGCGCATCACGGCCGCGGCCACCGGCGCGACGCGGCGCGGGTCCTCGCTCCACATGTTGACGTGCAGCTCGAAGGCCGGCTCCACGCCGCGCGCCATGCCTTCGTCGTAGGCGCGCAGGTAGAAGTCGGCGACCTCGTCGTTGCCGATGGGGCGTCCGCCGGCATCGTGCCAGTACAGCATGATGTTGTGCGTGTGCGCGCCGACCTCGGCGGCCAGCCGCAGCTTGTCGGCGAGCAGTGCTTCGTCGCGGCCGAGCGCATAGAACCAGCTGGCGGTGTGCACCGGCAGGCCGAAGCGCTCGATGCAGCGGCGATAGGTATCGACCTGGTCCGGCATGGGCAGGCGGTCGAAGTAGTCGAACACGCCGGCTTCGCGCACCAGGCGGAACTGCTCCTCGATCGGGGCCTCCGTCAGCGAGACCGGTGCTTCGCGCGACGAGGCCTGTGCGCCGCGGCCGTTGCAGCCGATCGGCGGGAGGGTCTTCGCGGCTTCGCTCATGAAGGATTGCGCAGTTTGCGGATCTGCTCCTCGGACGGCTGCAGCTTCGAGCCGTCGAGGTAGGTGCCCGAGGGCATCACGCCCTTGCCGTCCTGCACCGCCGTGCGGCCGACGAAGATGCCGAGGGTGGACTGGTTGTCCTGCGGGCGGAACACCACCGGGCCGAAGGGCGAGCTGAACTCCAGGCCCTTGAAGGCGGCGATCAGCTTCTCGGTGTCGGTGCCGCCGGCTTTCCGGACGCCGGCGGCGATGGCTTTCACCGTGGCATAACCGACCACCGAATTCAGGCGCGGGTAGTCGTTGTACTTCTTCTGGTAGGCGGCGAGGAAAGCCTTGTGCTCGGGCGTGTCGATGTTGGCGTAGGGGTAGCCGGTCACGATCCAGCCGCTGGGCGCATCGCCCTTGAGCGGGTCGAGGTACTCGGGCTCGCCGGTCAGCAGGCTCACCACTTCGCGGCCCTCGAACAGCCCGCGCGTCTTGCCTTCGCGCGCCAGCTTGGTCAGGTCGCTGCCGAACATGACGTTGAAGATCGCGTCCGGCCTGGCGTCGGCGATGGCCTGCGACACGGCGCCGGCGTCGATCTTGCCGAGCGGGGGCGACTGCTCGGCCACGAACTCGATGTCGGGCTGGGCCTTCTTCATGTTCTCCTTGAAGGCGGCGACCGCGGCCTGGCCGTATTCGTAGTTGGGGTAGATCAGGGCCCAGCGCTTCTTCTTGAGCTTGGCCGCCTCGGCGATGACCGAGGCCGAGAGCGCGTAGGTGCCCGAGCGCAGCCGGTAGGTGTAGCGGTTGCCCTGGTCCCACACCACCTTGTCGGAGAGCGGGCCGGAGGCGAGGAAGAAGACCTTCTTCTGCTTGGCGAAATCGGTCAGCGCCAGCCCGACGTGCGAGAGCGTGACGCCGGAGAGGATGTCGACGTTCTCGCGTGCCACCAGCTCTTCGGCCATGCGCACCGCGTCGCCGGGGTTGGCGTTGTCGTCGCGGAAGATGGTCTCGAGCTTCTTGCCGAGCACGCCGCCGGCCGCATTGATTTCTTCCTGGGCCAGCAGCCAGCCCTGCTTGTAGGGCACCAGGTTCTGCGGCAGCGCCTTGTAGCTGTTGATCTCGCCGATCTTGATGGTGCCCTGGGCATGGGCACCGGCTGCGGCAAGGCAGAGGCTGGCGGTCAGCAGGCGGACGGAATGGGAGAGCACGCGGTTCATGGCACGGGTCCTTTCTGGCGTTGGCTGGAAGGCGGGGTGAAGGCGGGCTGGTTCAGCCGTTGCTGGCCGTCATTTCTTCGACGATGCGGCGCATCTTGATGGAGGAGCCGTCCAGGCCCAGGTGCACACGCTTCCATTCGCGCGGCTTGTCCTCGTTGCGCTGGATGGCCTCGAGCACGCGCTTGTCTTCGTCGAAGGCCATGCGCAGGTTGCTGCGCAGGCGCTCGTCGATCACCGGGTCGGCCGGCGAATTGCGAAGGCACAGCCAGTGCTGCACGCAGCTGCGCTGGTCGACCGGCGTGATGAAGTGGCAGGCGAACATCTGGATGCAGTCGTCGCGGTTGCCCTCCGGCGCGCCGGTGCCGGTCTTCGCGGAGCCGAAGTCGATCACCGCGACGCTGGGCGCGTGGTAGTGGTAGTAGTGCCAGCGGTCCACGTTGGCGCCGCCGAAGTCCTTCAGGCCCTCGAAGACGGGGATGAGCGGCCCGTCGATCACCCAGCGCCAGGTCACGACCTTGTTGCCCTGGCGCTCGTGCTGCACGCGGGTCTCTTCACGGCCGGCGCTGGCCAGCGTGGTCGGGTGCACGTAGACGACGTGGGTCGGGTCGCACAGGTTGTCGGCCAGGCTCAGGTAGTTGGCCTGCACCGGCAGCGCGTCGCCCTCCACCACGCTGTAGGCCGGGTCGTCGTACTGCGGCAGGTGGAAGACCTGGCTGCGGTCGGCCTTGTCGGCATCGCCCATCCACACCCACACCATGCCCATGCTCTCGGCGGTGGGATAGCTGCGCACGCGGAAGCTCTCGGGTGGCCGCGCGATGCCGGGTGCCACCGTGCAGCGGCCGCTGCAGTCGAAGGTGAGACCGTGGTAGCCGCACTCGATGGCGTTGCCGCGCAGGCGCCCGAGCGAAAGCGGCGCGAGGCGGTGCGGGCAGGCATCTTCCAGCGCGGCGACGGTACCGTCCTCGGTGCGGTAGACGGCGAGGTCCTCCTCGAGGATGCGGCGGGTGCTGATGCCCTGTCCGATGTCGCGCGACCAGGCGAGCGGGTACCAGGCGTTGTAGGCGTAGGCGGTCATGGGGTCTTCCTTCGGTGGGGGCTTGGGCCGGGGCTTCGTGCGGACGACACCGCAGAAAGCGTGCCAGCGATTTGGTAAGTGGATTCTCCAAATTTATGGAGAGACTACTTAATTCCGGTGCACTCCGCCACCGGGTTTGCACCGGGAGGCGGCGCCGACGCGCCATGACCGTGCGTAGGCCACGATGTTCGATTCCGCACACGCCCCGGCGAGGGGGTTGGCGGACCCCACGAAGTGGGGGAGCCTGGGGGAGAGCTAATGAAAGTCTCGGCTTCGGGTGGTACGGGCCAGGCGGCCGAGCAGCGGGGTCAGGTCCTGGAAGCCGGTGGCGACGACGTGGCGCACCTGGCCGCCGCTGTCGACGTCGCGCTGCCAGATGCCCTGCACGGCCAGGAGCTGCGATTGGAGGAGGGGCTCCCGCCAGGCCTCGACCACGCTCTTCCAGACGATCACGTTGACGTTGCCGGTCTCGTCCTCCAGGGTGACGAAGATGGTGTCGTTGGCGGTCTGCGGGCGCTGCCGGCCGATCACCATGCCGCAGGCCCACACCGGCCGGCCGCCGGGCAGATCGCGCAACTGCTCGGCGCTGGCCATGCCCATGCGCGCGAGCCGCGGGCGCAGCAGCGCGAGCGGATGGCGGCGCAGCGTGAAGCCGAGGGCGTCGTAGTCGCCCACGATCTCCTCGCCCTCGGGTGCGAGGGGCAACTGGAGGGCGCGCTCGTGGATGGGCACGCCCTTGAGCAGCGGGGGCGCGCGCCGCTGGGCGGTGGCGTCCCAGACCTGCTGGCGGCGATGGCCCGACAAAGGCAGCAGCGCATCGGCGGCGGCCAGCGCGGCCATGTCCTTGGCGTCGAGTTCGGCGCGCAGGGCGAGGTCCTCGGTGCTGGTGAAGGGGGACCGGGCTCGGGCCTGGACGAGTCGCTCGGCGCCGGCTTCGCTGAGGCCGCTGATGCGGCGCAGGCCGAGGCGCACGGCGGGTTGGCCGGGGCGGCCGGGGCGGTGGGCGAAGCGAGGGGCGATCGCTGCGCAGGCGGTACCCCCAGAGGAGAGAGCAGCAGGAGCAGCAGCAGAGCGGGGCTCCAGCGTGCAATCGAGCGCGCTCTTCGTCACGTCCACGGGCCGCACCTCGACGCCGTGGCGGCGCGCATCCTGGACCAGTTGCGAGGGCGAGTAGAAGCCCATGGGCTGCGAATCGAGCATGGCGGCGAGGAAGCAGGCGGGCTCGTGCAGCTTGAGCCAGCAGCTGACGATCACCAGCAGGGCGAAGCTGGCGGCATGGCTTTCGGGGAAGCCGTATTCGCCGAAGCCCTGCATCTGTTTGTAGATGGATTCGGCGAAGGCGCGCTCGTAGCCCTTGGCGACCATGCCCTCGATCAGCTCGTCGCGGAACTTGTCGATGCCGCCCCGGCGCTTCCACGCGGCCATGGCGCGGCGCAGGCGATCGGCCCGGTCGGGCGTGAAGCCGGCGGCGATCATCGCGATCTGCATCACCTGCTCCTGGAAGATCGGCACGCCCAGCGTGCGCTCGAGCGCGGGGCGCAGCTCGTCCTTGGCGTATTCGATGGCGATCCCCTTGCGCCGCTTCTCGCGGTTGCGCAGGTAGGGGTGGACCATGCCGCCCTGGATCGGCCCGGGCCGCACGATGGCGACCTCGATCACCAGGTCGTAGTACTCGCGCGGCTGCAGGCGCGGCAGCATCGACATCTGCGCCCGGCTCTCGATCTGGAAGACGCCGACGGTGTCGGCGTCGCAGATCATGTCGAACATGGCCGCGTCGTCGTTCGGGATGTGGTGCATCTCGGTCGACGTGCCGCGCCAGCCGTTGACCAGGGCCAGCGTGCGCCGGATCGCGCTGAGCATGCCGAGCGCCAGCACGTCGACCTTGAGCATGCCCATGACCTCGAGGTCGTCCTTTTCCCACTGGATGACGGAGCGGTCTTTCATGGAGGCCTTCTCCACCGGCACCAGCCGCGTGAGCTTGCTCTGCGTGAGCACGAAGCCGCCGACGTGCTGGCTGAGGTGGCGCGGAAAGCCGCGCAGCTGCTGCGTGAGTTCGAGCCACTGCAGCAGCCGCGGCATGTCCTCCTGCACGCCGGTGCGGTGCATGGCCTCCTGCAGCCGTTCGTCGAGCACGACTCCGTCGAACCAGTAATGGTCCTTCGCGAATTCGTCGACCAGGCGCGCGTCGATGCCCAGCGCCTTGCCCACGTCGCGCAGTGCGCTGCGCGAGCGGTAGCAGATGACGACGGCGGCGATGGCGGCGCGGTCGCGCCCGTACTTGTCGTAGATGTACTGGATGACCTCCTCGCGCCGCTGGTGCTCGAAGTCGACGTCGATGTCGGGCGGCTCCTGGCGCTCGCGGCTGAGGAAGCGCTCGAACAGCAGGTGGCCGGTCTCTGGGTCGATGGCGGTGATGCCGAGGCAGTAGCACACGGCCGAGTTGGCCGAGGAGCCGCGGCCCTGGCAGAGGATCTTCTGCTCCCGGGCGAAGCGCACGATGTCCTCCACCGTGAGGAAGAACATCTCGTAGTGCATCTCGATGATCAGGTCCAGCTCGTGCTGCACCTTGGCCTGCACCTCGGGCGGAATGCCTCCCGGATAGCGCACCCGCGCGCCTTCCCAGGTCTTGCGCACCAGGGTCTGGGCCGGCGTCTCGCCATTCGCCACGTTCTCCAGCGGGTACTTGTAGTGCTCCCGGATCACGCCCAGGTCGAAGGTGCAGCGCGCCATCACGGCCAGGGTGTTGGCCAGCAGCCCGGCCGGATAGAGGTTCGCCAGCCGCAGCCGCGAGCGCAGATGCCGCTCGGCATTGGCCTGCAGCGCGAAGCCGCATTCGGCGACGCTGCGGCCCTCGCGCACGGCGGTGATCACGTCCTGCAGCGGCTTGCGCGAGCGCACGTGCATGTGCACGTCGCCGGCGGCCACCAGGGGAACGCCGGTGCGCGCGCCGGCCTCGTGCAGGGCGCAGAGCCAGAGGTCGTCGTCCAGCTCGTTGCGCAATTCGACGGCCAGCCAGAGGTGGCCGCCGAAGCGATGTCGGGCCTCCTGCAGGTCGGCACGGAGCGTGTCCGCATCGGGCAGGCCGCCCGGCACGCGCTCCGGCACGAAGAGGATCTCGCAATGGCGCAGCGTGGCCACGCCCTCGTCGTGCCAGTCGACCCGGTACTCGCCCTTGGGTGCGGCGGTGTTGCGCGCGGCGGTGATGAGTTCGCAGAGGTTGCCCCAGCCTTCGAGGTCGTGCGCGATGGCCACCAGCCGGAAGCGCTCGAAGCGGAACTCGCTGCCGAACAGGAGGCGGAAGGGGTGCTGTTGCGACGGGTCGAGGGTTTCGAGATGTTCCTTGAGCCCTTCGTACGCCCGCACCACGCCGGCCACGGAGCATTCGTCGGTGATGGCGAGGGCCTCGTAGCCGAGCTCATAGGCGCGCTCCACCAGCTCCTGCGGATGCGAGGCGCCGCGCTGGAAGCTGAAGTTGGTGACGCAATGCAGCTCCGCGTAGGCAGGCAGGCCGGGCGGCTCGGGCTTCGGCACGCCCGGGACGGCCTGGGCGCGTTCGCGGTCTCGCTCGCGCTTCAGTTTCAGGAGCTGCTTGTCGCTGAGTTCAGGCATAGAGCCCCTGCAGGAACCAGCGCGGCGCCTTCCTGTCGTCGTCGGCCAGAAAGCCCGACAGGCGCTCGCGGAAGATCCAGACCAGCCCCGCCTGCGGGCTCTCGGCGATGTAGTAGTCGCGCACCGCCGGATGCCCCCGCTCCCCGCCCTCCCCCGAGCTGTCCGGGCTGCCCCACCAGCCCGCCTCCAGGCGCTGCGGACCGGCCAGCCGGCGCAGCACGCCGTGGTAGCAGGGGCGGCCGTCGCGAACTTCCAGCGGCTGCGGCTCGCGCAACAGCCAGGGCGGGTACAGGGCATCGGGCTGGGAGGCGGCCGCGGCCACGGGCGGATCGCCTTGCAGCGCGGGCCGCCAGGCCTGTCGGGCCTCGGGCCGGTGGTCCGCCTGCGCGACCGCGCGCAGCACCTGCTGCGGCCCCAGCCGCGCGCTCAGGCGCTCGACCAGCTCGTGCAGGCGGTCGCCGGGGCGGTTGTCCTCCGGCAGGAAGCTGGTGCTGGCGCCGGCCCAGGGTGCGGTCTGGACCGAGCGCAGGCGCAGCCAGCTCGCGGGCGCGGCCAGGCGGATGAGCGCGAGCCGCTCCGACAGCAGGCGCCGCAGGTGCGCCATGTCCTGCGTGGGCGTGGCCGTGCGCACCGTGAGCTGCTGGTGCGGCGGCAGGTCGACGCCGTCGAAGCGCCGCAGGTCCAGCGTCCATTGCAGCTCCAGCGCCAGCACGCCCTGCTGGCGCGCGCGCAGCCAGATCTGCAGCGCCGCCAGCAGGCGGTTGGCCGACCACATCAGCTCGGGCGCGCCCTCGGCCAGCGCAGGCAGCTCCAGCTTCTGCTCGAACGCATCCGGCAGGGTGAGCCAGTCGTGGCCGTCGGGCACGCGGCCATGGGCCACGTCCAGTGCCGCGCGCAGGGCCGGGCCGAAGCGGCGCACCAGGCCATCGCGTGGCAGCCTTTCGACATCGCCCCAGCTGCGGCATCCCAGGTGCGACAACACGCCAAGGTGGTCGCGCGCCGCGCTCAGGGTGTCCAGCGGCAGGCCGCCGGGCAGTTCCTGGGGCGGCGGCTCGCCGCGGGCGAACATGCGCAGCCGCGCGAGCGCGACCAGGCTGGTCGCGCCCTGGGCGCGCTGCACCGGCACCTCCGGCACGGGGTTGAGCCGTGCCAGCTCGCGCATGAGGCCCAGCCGCCCGCCCCACAGCCGTTCGCAGGCCGAGACTTCGAGCAGCAGCGCCTCGTCGATCCAGGTGACGTGCGGCGTGAACTGCAAGGCCCACCAGCCCAGGGCCTCGGGGGACGGCAGCGGGGCTTCCTGGGTGGCGGCGATCTCAGGCGGCCATCGCAAGGCGATCCAGTGCATGGCCTTTCTCATGGCTTTCCCGATTGTCCTGGCGTGGGTTGAAGCGCACGACGGTCGGGCCTTCGATGGGGAGCGCCGCGCCTTCCTGCTGGCGCTGCTCTTGGCGCCGCCACCGTGCGGCCGCGAGCAGCGCATTCATGCGCGCGGGGCGGCCGGCCAGTTGCAGCGGCCTGGCCAGCGGCGGGCCGCGCCGCTTGAGGATGTGGACCTCGAGCTGCGCCGG
>NZ_BAABGJ010000080.1:351529-509135 GCF_039541515.1 Variovorax defluvii | reverse complement strand
ATCCCCTCTGCGCGTGCCGAGGAGCGCAGTGCATCCGGCCCGCACGCCTGCCGAAGGACAGGCGTGCTTCGTGGTCTAGCTCGCCGCAGCTGTTTGAGCGTAGTGAACGAAGTGAACGCAGCGAGTTCTGCGGCGGGGCCGGATGTGCGAGCACCGCAGGTTGCCCGTAGCGAAGCGGAGGGACACGCGCAGTGGGGTCGCCTTTCTTTGGTTACTTTCTTTGGCGAGACAAAGAAAGTAACTCGCCCGCCGGGGCGAATTCCCGGCTCCTGCGCCAACCAACGAGCAAGGCCAAAACAAAGGCCCGATTGTCAAATTCCACGGCGCGCTGCGCCACCCACCAAGCAAGCCAGCTCATCGCAGCAAAAGTTGCGGGCGCATCGCGGCAGAGGCCAGCTCCGTCTCATCGAGCCTGAACACACCCACCACCTTCGCCAGCTTCCCCGCCTGCTCCTGCAGCGAGCTCGCCGCCGCAGCCGCTTCCTCCACCAGTGCGGCGTTCTGCTGCGTCACCTCGTCCATCTGCGTGATGGCCTGGTTGATCTGCTCGATGCCCTGGGTCTGTTCGTGGCTGGCGGCCGTGATCTCGCCCATGATGTCCGTCACGCGGCGGATGCTGTCGACCACCTCGCCCATGGTGCGGCCCGCCTCCGAGACCAGCGCGCTGCCGGTGTCCACCTTGTCCACGGAGTCGTCGATCAGGCCCTTGATTTCCTTGGCGGCAGCGGCGGAACGCTGTGCCAGGTTGCGCACCTCGGCAGCCACCACCGCGAAGCCGCGGCCCTGTTCTCCGGCCCGCGCCGCTTCCACCGCGGCATTGAGCGCCAGGATGTTGGTCTGGAAGGCGATGCCGTCGATCACGCCGATGATGTCCACCACCTTCCGGGAGGAGGTATGGATGGCGCCCATGGTGTCGACCACCTGGCTGACCACGCCGCCGCCCTTCACCGCGACTTCCGAGGCGGACATCGCAAGCTGGTTGGCCTGACGGGCGTTGTCCGCGTTCTGCTTGACCGTGCTGGTGAGTTGCTCCATGGAGGCGGCGGTCTGCTGCAGCGCGCTGGCCTGCTCTTCGGTGCGTGACGACAGGTCCTGGTTGCCACTGGCGATCTGGGTGCTGGCGGTGGAGACGTCGCCCACCACGCCCTGCACCTGCTGCAGCGCGTTCTGCAGCGCGGCGCGCATGCGGTCGATGGCCTGCAGCAGGCGGCCGGTCTCGTCGCCGGCGTAGCGGGCCTGCGCCTGGCCGCTGAGGTCCATGTCGGCGATGGCGCCGGCGGTGTGCTCGGCCAGGCGCAGCGGCCGCGTGATGCTGCGCGCCAGGAACCAGGCCAGCAGCGCCCCGGAGACCAGCGAGAGCGCGGAGGAGGCGATCAGCACGCTGGTCGTCTGCGTGCGCAGGGCTTCGGCACGCTGCGCGGCGGCGTCGAGGCCCGCACGCTGCAGGTCGACGATCTGCTTCACGCCAGCGAGGTAGGCCACCGAGGTGGGCTCGAAGCGGGCGTCGAACACGCGC
Organism: Variovorax defluvii; assembly: GCF_039541515.1. Classification (NCBI taxonomy): domain Bacteria; kingdom Pseudomonadati; phylum Pseudomonadota; class Betaproteobacteria; order Burkholderiales; family Comamonadaceae; genus Variovorax; species Variovorax defluvii. The sequence goes on along the minus strand of NZ_BAABGJ010000080.1, from coordinate 507,619 downwards.
CCGGCGCCTTCCAGGTCGCCCGCCAGCTTGAGCTTGCTGACCTCCTCGCGCGCGGACAGGTAGTTCTTGCGCAGCTCGCCGACCTTCTCGAAGAGCTGGCGATCTTCGGGCGTGCCCATCTGCGTTTCGATGAATTTCTGCAGCTCGTTGGTTTCCTTGATGGCCGCCGCGGTGAAGGGCGCGAAGTAGGCGATCAGGCCGGCATCGCTGCTCTTGGCGATGGCCGCGGCGCGCTGCACGCCGGAGGTGGTATGGCGCAGCCAGTCCGAGCCGGCGCGCTCGGCCTTGACCTTCTGCTCGGTCATGATGGCGATCTCATCGCCCAGCTGATGCAGCTTGAGGGCCGACACCATGCTGCTGGCGAGGAACAGGGCGAGGATGAGGCCGAGCATGAAGGCCAGGCGCTTGCCGATCGAAAGGTTGTCGAGAAACACGGGGAAGACTCCGGGGAAGGCGTTGGACATGCGGCAGCGCCGGGACGCCTTTCGTCCCGTCATGGAATCCCAAGGTTCTCGGTGGATGACCGCAGAGCTTTATCGGCAGGCGGGGCGGGAAGTTGAGGGGCATGCCGCCGGGCCGGCGCGCCCTGGCGAAGGGCCACGGCTGCGGGCGATGAGATCGATGCCGCGGGGGGCTCGCGCAAATCGCCAGGCGGGTGAAGAATGCGGTCGCATGGACATTCCCAAGCCCCCAGCCCCGCCACGCCCGGTCGAAAGCCAGCCCGAGGCGGCATCACCGGCCTCCCCGAACGCACCCTTGACGGCCGAGTGGGTGCGCTGGGTCACCGAGCAGCTGCTGCGCGGCTGTGCGCCGGATTCGATGCTGGCGGTCATGGCCGGTGCCGGCATCGATCCGCAGGCCGCGGCGGAGCTGGTCGCGCTGGTGCCCGCCAATGCCGTCTACATCGCGGCCGAGGGGCGGGCGCAGCAACTGCGCAAGCTCGAATCCACGGTGGCGAACCTGCAGCTGCTGTGGGAGATGGACCCGATGTACGGCATCGTCGAGAAGCGCTGGTCGGTCAGCGAAGAGGAATTCATGGAGCGTTACGTGCGGGGCTGCAGACCGGTGGTGCTCACCGGCCATGCGCGGGACTGGCCAGCGATGCGGCGATGGACGCCGGACGACCTGAAGGCGCGCTTCGGTCATCTCGATGTCGAGGTGCAGGCGGAACGTCAGGCCAACCCTCGCTACGAGGAAGACAAGGCCCTGCACCGGCGCAGTGTCCGACTGGGCGACTTCGTCGACCAGGTGCTCGCGGGCGGCGAGACGAACGACTACTACCTCACCGCCAACAACGAGATGCTGCGGCAGCCCGGCTTCGCGCCGCTGTTGGACGACATCGGCAGCCTGCCGCCCTGCTGCGACCGCGCCGAGCTCGCGGCGCAGTCTTCGTTCTGGTTCGGGCCGGGCGGCACGGTCACGCCCTTGCACCACGACACGATCATGCTGTTCCACACGCAGGTGGTCGGGCGCAAGCGCTGGCGCCTGATCTCGCCGCTGCAGGGGCAGCGGCTGTACAACACCAGCGGCGTATTCAGTCCGATCGATCTCGATGCGGTCGATTGGAAGCAGTTTCCCCTGTTCGAGGGCGTGCGCGTGCTCGAGGTCGACGTGTGGCCGGGCGAGACGATGTTCCTGCCGCTGGGCTGGTGGCACCAGGTGCGCGCACTGGACATCAGCCTCTCGTTCTCGTACTCGAACCTGGCGTTGCCGCTTCCGAACAACTTCTCTTACTTCGAGCTGGTGCCGCGGGTGGTCCCCGAAGCCTGAGGGCGATCCTCAGGCGACGCGGCAGGACTTGACGACGAAGGGGGCCGGGTCGATCCCGAAGAACGCGTTGGTACACGGGACGGTCCCGGTGACGGTCTTCTGCACCCAGCGCGTGTCGGCGCCATAGCGCACCACGGTCGCACTCGTCACGGTGAAGCTCTGACCTTCGGTGGCGAGAAGGGCGCCCGATGGGGGCGGCGCGGGCGCGGGTGCTGGTGCGGGCGCTGGCGCGGGCGCGGGTGCTGGTGCGGGCGCTGGCGCGGGCGCGGGTGCTGGTGCCGGTGCCGGTGCCGGTGCTGGTGCTGGTGCGGGTGCTGGTGCTGGTGCGGGTGCGGGTGCTGGTGCTGGTGCTGGTGCTGGTGCTGGTGCTGGTGCTGGTGCTGGTGCTGGTGCCGGTGCCGGTGCCGGTGCCGGTGCCGGTGCCGGTGCTGGCGCAGCAACCGCTCGACAAGATTTCTGAACGAAGGGTGCTGGGTCGGTGCCGAAGAAGGTGTTGGTGCAAGGGACGGTGCCGCTGACCGTCTTCTGCACCCAGCGCGTGTCGACTCCATAGGCCACGAGCGTCGGGCTTGATACGGTGAAGCTCTGGCCCTCGATGGCCAGCGTCGGTCCCTGCGGGGGCGCGGGGGCGGGGGCGGGTGCAGGTGCGGGTGCGGGTGCTGGCGCTGGCGCTGGCGCTGGCGCCGGTGCCGGTGCCGGTGCCGGTGCCGGTGCCACCGCGCTCGAATCCGCCACGCAGATTTTCGCGGCCGACGGTGCCGGATCGCTGCCGAAGAAGGCAGCGGTGCAGGTGCCCGCGCCGTTCACAACCTTCTCGACCCAGCGCCGGTCGGCGCCGTAGCTCACCAGGGTCGCACTGGTCGTCGTGAAGTTGCCGCCCTGGCTGGCCACGGTGCGGTCGGTCGTCGACGGCGCGCTGCCTTGCGTCACGCCCGAGGCCTTGGTCGCGAGCACGCGGCAAGCCTTGGTGACGGTGGGGGACGGATTGCCGCCGAAGAAGTCGCTCTTGCAGCTCACGGCGCCCGTGACCGTCTTCGGGATCCAGTTGCCGCCCGCGCCGAATTCGACCACGGTGGCCGCGGGCAGCGTGAAGGACTGGCCCTGGTTCGCGATCGGGGTCATGCTGCCGTTCAGCTTCAGGATCTTGCCGACCGAGGGCACGCCGGCGTTGTCGATCACGAACAGCAGGTAATAACCGATGGGCAGGATGTTCGGGCTCTCGTTGAGCGTGACGTCCACGTTCGAGCTGCCGCTGGCCTGGGTGAAGGGCAGTGGCAGAAAGCGCTGCCCGAAATCGGTGGAGTGCGTGACCGAGCCGGTGCGCACCAGCGTCACGCGCTGGATCGGCCGCGACGACGCGACGGTGATGCGGAAGTTGGTGCCCAGCGTGAGCTGCGAGGGCGTGGTGTTGATCAGCGGCCGCGTCCTGCGCGCGCCGCTGCTGTCGAACAGGTAGGGCGGCGAGTAGATCTCGGCGTTGAGGTTGACCACCGGCCCCGGCGAGCCGCCGCCGCCGGAGAGCACAGTCCCGTCCGGCAGCAGCATGGCGCTGGAGTGGTAGAGGCGCGCCTTCTGCGCGGGGTTGCCGGTGGTCCATTGGCCGGTGGCGGGGTCCCAGATCATCGCGCTGAAGGCGGTGTCGACCAACTCGTTGTAGACCGCGGAGCCGCCGGTCAGCAGCACCTTGCCGTCGGGCAGCACGGTGAGCGTGCCCCAGATGCGGTTGGTGCCGGGGCCGGCCACCTGCGTCACGACGGGCACGCTGCCGTTGAAGTCCACCACCATGGCGCCGCCGTCCTCGGCGATCAGCAGGATCTTGCCGCGGTCGAACATGGCCCAGGGCATGGCCCAGTTCAGCGTCTTGGGCAGGGTGCCGATCTGCGTGATGAACGGGGTTTCGGTGTTCATGCTGAACAGCTTGTTGCTGCTCGCGACCAGCACCCGCCCGTTGGGCGCCAGCACGGCGCGCGGGTAGAACCAGTCGCCCGGCCAGTCGGGCTGGGCCGAGAGGGTCAGCCAGCCCAGCGTGGGCCGGTAGATCTCGGGCACGCCGGCGCCCGCGCCGGTGCCGTCGATGCCGGCCAGCGCCAGCATGCGGCCGTCGGCCAGGGGGACCAGCGAGCCGTACCAGCGGGCGTACTGCATCGGTGGACCCGGCGAGATGGTGGCGGCGGCTGGGTCGTAGAAGTTCACGTCGCGCACACCGTTGTTGATGAGGGTCGGTGTGACGCCGCGCGTGTCGCCACCGGCCAGCAGCACCTGGCCCGAGGACGGCATCACGGCCTGCGCGCTGCAGAAGAGGTCGGTGCGGGTGGTGTGCTGCAGCAGGCTGTGGGCATTGGTGGCCGGTGTCCACACGTCGTAGTAGAGCTGTGCCCCCTGCGCGCCGGTGGGATCGGTGCCATAGCTCATGACCTTGCCGTCGGGCGTCAGCACCGTGTGGATGGGGTTGATGGGCCAACCGATCGGCGCTGCCCATTGGCCGCCGGCGTCGGGCGCCAGCGCCGCCGCTGCTGCTGCGACCGCGGCGTTGGACTGCGGGCCGGAAATGGCGGCGCCTTCGCCCCGGTCGATGGGCGCGACCCGGTCCCGCTCCAGCTCGCGCTGCCGGGCCAGGTCTTCCAGGGTACGGACGGCCTTGCTGATCGGCGTGGGCTTGGCTGGTGCCTGGGATGTCGCTTCGGGGGCGGGAGCGGGTGCCTGCGTGCCGCTGGTGCCCGCCGGTGCGGCAGCCAGGCCGTTCACCGCGCCGTCGGCGCCGCCACCGCCACCGCAAGCGGTGACCAGCAAGGGTGCCCACAGGGCGATCCATTTGAAACCCGAGGCGCGCGGGTCCGGTGCGGTGCTCGTCATATCCCGCTCCGAGGGTGAGAACTGAAGAGTTATATGTTCGCCGCGCCTCGCTGACTTCTACCAAGTTGCGTAGGTCCAAAGGTCTAAGCAAGGCCGTCGAGGAGGCTCAAGCCGGCGAGAACATCCCATGCAGGCCCAGCGGCAAGGCGCGGGGCAGCACGGCCTGCGCGACAGGCCCGGCAGCCAGCCGGTCGGCCGCGAAGCAGGACAGCACCGTCTTGCGCTGCACGAGGTCGAGCACCGTGCCCAGGATCCAGCCCGGCCCGCGGCCGTCGGGCACCAGCAGGTGCTCCTCCACCATCGCCTGCGCGCCGTAGACGAAGCGCTGCGAGCGGCCGGTCTCCACGTTCGTGTACGCGACGGCGGCGAAGCCGGGCCTTTCCTTCGTCACCTGGGTGGCATGCACCACGCGCCGGTGGCGCAGGCCGACGCGGCGCGGATCGATGCGCGGGAACTCGGCGTCCAGCGGCAGCACCTCCTGCGTGGCCCGCCCGGTGCCGAGGTCCAGCATGGCCACGGTGAGGTGCGGTCCGGGGCTGCGCACGCGGCGCCCGCGCATCAGCTCGCGGTTGGTGGTGAAGACGCCGTCCGCGTTGTCCGAGCGCACGTAGTCGACATGGATGCGCGCCCCCCGCGGCCCCGGCTCCTCCCAGGCGTTGCCGACGTGAAAGAGGAAGCCCGCGGGCAGCGTGAGCATCCGGCGGCGATTCCAGTCTTTCTTGTCGACCACCAGCGCGCGCATGCCGAGCTCGGGCTTCCACGCATGGGCGTCGAGAAAGGAGGTCCCCGGCGGCTTGCCCTTGTCGTCGTAGACCAGCGGCGGCATCAGAAAGACCAGGTGGCGCTCGGTGACGGCGAAGTCGTGGACCATGGGCAGGTCGGTCACCGGCAGCACGGCTGCGCGGCGCAATGCACCCTCGGGTGCGAGCTCGTACAGCGCCAACAGCCCTTGGCGGGCGCCGACGCCGAAGTTCCATACGGTGCCGTCGGGATCGACCTTGGGGTGCGCCGAAAAGGGCATGCCTGCCAGATCGGGGCGCCAGGTCTTCAGGCCCAGGGTGTCCAGCGTGCGCGCGTCGACGCGGGTGGCCGACCCCCCTTCCCACAGCGCGAGCAACTCGCCCGCGAGCGGCAGCACGCTGGTATTGGCGACGTTGATGGCATCGGCCGAGGTGGCCGGCTCCACGCCGGGCAGCACGGTGCCGAAGGCCTCGGTCAGGCGGTGGCCGGCGCGCAGCTCGGCCAGGCGCTTGGCGGTCTGCACGTAGCGGCCCTGGTGCCGCACCGTCGTACCTTCGATGGCGAAGCGCTGCACCATGCCGTCGCCGTCGAACCAGTGGTGGTAGCGCTGGCCGCCCAGGTCATGACCGGCCGGGCCGACGCGGTAGAGCGTGCCGGCCACCGCGTCCGGGAAGCGGCCGCGCACCGTGGCCGCGGCCTCGGGCAGGTCGGCCGGCGGGGTGTCGAAACCGATCTTCCAGGGCGCGTCGGAGGCTTCGAAGTCGGCCTGCCAGCCGGTGGGCTCGCCGGCGTGGAGGAGGGAGGCCAGCCAGGGGGTGGCGCCGGCGCCGGCCAGCAGCCGCAGCAGTTCGCGTCGTTGCATGGCGGCTCCTTCAGCGCAGATGGATGATGGCCTGCAGGTCGCCATCGAGCCGGATGGCGGCGGCATCGAAGCCCGGCGCGCCGCGGTGGCCCTTGGCGTCGTTGGAGAAGCCGTAGCGCTCGGTGGGCAGGCCCATCGGGTTGGTGTCCAGCTTGCCGTTGCCGTTCTCGTCGGCGAAGACGCGCAGCGCGTAGCGGCCGGGGGCCAGGCCGGGGAAAGAGACCTTGGCGGTGCCGGACTTCATCCGCACGGTCTGCGCGGCCAGCATCGTGTTGGCCTGGTAGCTGTCGGCGCTGTCGAAGAGCGCGACGTAGAGCGTGGCGGGCGCGTCGGGCCCGTCGACCACCTGGAGCTGCAGGTCGGCCGCCAGGACGCCGAGCGGGGCGAGCAGGGCGGTGGCGCACAGGTTGCGCAGTCGGCGCGCGGAGCGGGTGGGATTCGGCATGTCGGGCCTCGGGTGTCGAAGGTTGGAGGCCCGAACGATCGCGCAGCGGCCGGCCCGCGCCCAGGGCGATGCGACGAAATGCCGGATGGCCGCGCGAAGGGCGGGAAGGAGGCCGCGAAGCGCGCGGCCTCGGACTAGGCCGGCGGTTGCTCGGCCTCTTCGTTCGACGACGCGAACAGGTCCCAGGTCGCCATGAACAGCGCCGCGATCACCGGCCCGATCACGAAGCCGTTGATGCCGAACAGCGCCATGCCGCCCACGGTGGACATGAGCACGATGTAGTCCGGCATCTGCGTGTCCTTGCCCACCAGCAGCGGGCGCAGGATGTTGTCGACCAGGCCGATCACCACCACGCCGAAGACGATCAGCGACACGCCTTCCCAAATGTGGCCGGTGGCCAGGAAGTAGATGGCCACGGGCAGCCAGATCAGCGCCGCGCCCACCGCCGGCAGCAGCGAGAGGAAGGCCATCAGAGCGGCCCACAGCAGCGCGCCCTGCACCCCCAGCACCCAGAATGCCAGCCCGCCCAGCGCCCCCTGTACCGCCGCCACCGCCACGTTGCCCTTGACGGTGGCGCGGATCACGGTGGTGAACTTGTTGAGCAGGAAATGCGTGTGCGGCCGCGCCATCGGCAGGGCCTGACGCACCGTCTTGGACAGGCCGGCGCCGTCGCGCAGCAGGAAATAGAGCATGTAGAGCATCAGCGCGAAGCCCACCAGGAAGTCGAAGGTGTTCTGGCCGAGGTTGAGTGCCTGCGTGGCGATCACCTGGCCGGTCTGGGCGACGCCCTGGCCCAGCCTGGACAGCATCCCCTCCACATTGCCGAGGCCGAAGCGGTCCAGCAGATTGAGCAGCCACTTCGGCACCGCGCCGAGGATCTGCTGGAGGTAAAGACCGAAGTTGATCTCGCCGGTGCGGATGCGCTGCGTCACCAGGGACGCTTCCTGCACCAGCGACACCGTGACCACGGTCAGCGGGATGATCACGATCACCAGGCAGATCGTGAGCGTGGCCAGCGCCGCCAGGTTGGGCCGCCCCGGCATGCGCTTCTGCAGCCGCCTGTACAGCGGGGTGAACAGGATGGCCAGCGCCACTGCCCACATCACGGCCCCGAAGAAGGGCAGGAGGATCCAGAGAAAGGCGACCGTGACGGCCGCCATCAGGAAGAGGAAGACCGCGCGCTGGAGTTCGGGGGAATTCATGGGCCGCCCGACTGTAGCCGAGCTTTCCGCCTCACCGTGTCAGCGTGCAGCCCGAGGGAGTGCGACGGGTGCGAGCGTGGCGCGCAGCCGTTCGTTGGCGGCCGGGGCGGCGGCAACCTCGGCCTCCAGCGCCTCCTCGACGTTGCCGATGTGCTCCAGCATCAGCTGCCGGGCCTTGGCCGGCTCCCCGTCTTCCAGCGCCGCCACGATGGCCGCATGCTCCGCGCAGGACTGCCCGGCCTCGTGCTTCGACTGGAACAGGGTGGCGGCCAGCGTGGTGCGCGCGGTCAGGTCGCGCAGCACGTCGCACAGCAGGCGGTGGCCCATCTGGTCGGCCAGGCAGACGTGAAAGTCGGCCAGCAGGAAGGCGCGGGTGGCGGCGTCGGCGCCGGCGATGGCGCGCTTCTCGTCGGCGATGTGCTCGCGCAGCTTGCGGATCACCTTCGACAAGGGGCGGCCCGATTCGGCCAGGATGCCGCCTTCGATGATGCGGCGGGCCGAGAAGGCGTCGCGCGCCTCCTCGGCCGAGGGTTCCACCACGAACCAGCCGCGGCGCGACTGCACCTCCACGAAACCGCGCGCCTGCAGCTGCATCAGTGCCTCGCGCACCATGGTGCGGCTGACGCCGAAGTTCTCGGCCAGCTGCTGCTCGCCCAGGCGCTCGCCGGGGGCGAGCTTCTGCGCGAGGATGGCTTCGACCACGCGCGCGGCGATGGTGGTGGGGGTGACTTCGGGCATGGGGCTAGTGTGCCGGATGGGCCGCATGCGCCACGGCGACGGGCGAACCCGGCTCGGCCAGCGGCTCGTCCTCGGGCGAGTGGGTGCCGTCGAGCACCGCGCGGGCCCGTTCGCGGTCGATGTCGCCTTCCCAGGAGGCGATGGCGACGGTGGCCACGCAGTTGCCGATCAGGTTGCCCAGGGCCCGGGCGATGCCCATGAACCAGTCCACCGACAGCACCAGCACCAGCCCGATCGCGGGAATGGCGGGAATGGCATGCAGCGTGGCGGCCAGCACCACGATGGCCGAACCCGGCACGCCGTGCGCGCCCTTGGAGGTGACCAGCGCGATCGCCAGGATCGTCAGCAGGTCGGACATCGAGATCGGCGTGTTGGTGGCCTGCGCGATGAACACGGCAGCCAGCGTGATGTAGATCGAGAAGGCGTCGAGGTTGAAGGAATAGCCGGTCGGGATCACCAGGCCCACCGTCGAGTCGCGGATGCCCATGTTGCGCAGCTTGGCCATGATCTGGGGCAGCACGCTGTCGGAGGAGGTGGTGGCGAAGACGATGGTCAGCTCCTCGCGCAGGTAGCGCAGCAGCTTGATCAGGCTGAAGCCCGACAGCCGCATCACGAAGCCCAGCACCCCGAACACGAACACGATCACCGACAGGTAGAACAGCGCCACCAGCATGCCCAGCTGCTTGAGCGAGCCGATGCCGTACTTGCCCACCGTGAAGGCGATGGCGCCCAGCACGCCCAGCGGCGCCAGCTTGATGATGATGCCCATGATCTTGAAGAGCACCAGCGACAGCGCATCCACGACGGTGGCCACCGGCTTGCCGCGCTCGCCCAGCAGCGCCAGGGCGCAGCCGAACAGCACCGCGAACAACAGCACCTGCAGCACGTCGCCGGTGGCGAAGGCGTTGACCACCGTGGTCGGGATCAGCTTCATCAGGAACTCGACCGTGCCGCCGCTGGTGAGCTTGTCGGCATTGGAGGCGTAGGCGCTCATGGCCGCGGCATCCAGCGTGCCCGGGTCGACGTTCATGCCCACGCCGGGCTTGAACACGAAGGCCAGCACCAGGCCCATCGCCAGGGCGATGGTGGTGAGCACCTCGAAGTAGATCAGCGATTTCACGCCGACCCGGCCCACCCGTTTCAGGTCCCCCGCGCCGGCGATGCCGTGCACCACCACGCAGAACACCAGCACCGGGATGATCATCTTGATCAGCTTGATGAAGCCGTCGCCCAGGGGCTTGAGCTTGGCGGCGAACTCGGGAAAGAACAGGCCGGCCACCACGCCAAGAACGAGCGCGATGACGACCTGACCGAAGAGTGATTTGGCGAAGCGGGGCATCCTTGTCTCCGTGTCTGGTTGCATGCAAGACTGAAGATTTCTTGCATACAAGCAATGTAGGCAAGATTTGGGATTTTTCTGCGCGGGTTTACCCGGGATCGGGACGAAGGCCTTCAATCGCCCTGGGCCAGCGGGAACCAGCGGGCGCAGGCGGGAGAGCAGGCGGGAAGGCGCGCGGCTCCGGTCCTCATGAGCGCACGCCAGAGCGCGGAACAGCCGATGCGGGTTGCATCGGCTTCAGCTTTTCCACGACCCAATCGACGAACACCCTCACGCGCGGCGCGAGTTGGCGCTGGGGCGGGTACATCACGGCGACCGGCATGGGCGGCGGGGGAGACTTCGGCAGTGCCTCCAGCAGCTCACCGTTGGCAAGGTATGTTTCCAGCCGGTATCGCGGGGCCTGGATGAATCCGAGACCCTGTAGGCAGCACGCCGTGTAGGCGTCCGTGCTGGTCACCGATACGCGTCCCTTGAGCGTTACGCTGCGCACCTTGCCCTTCACAACAAACGCGAAGGGCGAATGTCTGCCCGTCGCCGATGACAGGAAGTTCACGGCCTGGTGCGTGCGGAACTGCTCGATGGAGCGAGGCATCCCGCGCTCCTCCACGTAGCCGCGGCTGGCGCAGGTGACGGTTGGCATCAGCGCCACGCGACGCGCAACGAGGCCGTTGTCGCGCGGCGCACCCGCGCGGACGACGCAATCGACGCCTTCGCGCAGGAGGTCGACGAGGCGATCCGTCGTGCCGATCTCAAGATCGATCTTCGGGTACCGGCGGCAGAATTCCCCCAGATGCGGCAGCAGAAAGGCTGCCCCAATCGCCCCTCCCAAGTCGACGCGCAGCCGCCCGCCCGGATTCGCCGCCGCGTCCCCGAGCAAGGACTCGGCCTCCTCGACTTCGCCAAGCACCCGCTGGCACCGCTCGTAGTACGCCTGTCCTTCCAGCGTGGGGCTGACATGGCGGGTGGTGCGGTGCAGGAGGCGAACCCCCACGCGGCGTTCGAGCTGCTGGATGGCGTGAGTGGCAGTGGCGCGCGGCAGGTTCATGTCCTCGGCGGCCGCGGTGAAACTGCCGAGATCCACTATCCGCGTGAACAGCCGCATGACGTCAATGCGATCCATGAAGTTTTCGTTCTGGTATTGGCGGGAAGTGAATCATTGTTGGTGATTATTGAATAGTGATGCCGATGAGCGTTCATTGATCCGCCGTCGTCAACCGCCGACCATGCGTACTGTCGCAAAACACCAAAAGGACTTCTTCATGAACAGTGGAAAAATTGCCCTCGTGACGGGCGGCAGCCGCGGACTCGGCCGCAACATGGCCCTGCATCTTGCGCGAGAAGGCCACGACGTGATCGTGACGTACAGGACGCGCGCGGACGAAGCCGCGGACGTGCAGGCGCAGATCGAAGCGCTGGGGCGGCGAGCGGCCATCCTGCCGTTGGACGTCGCTGACCTGGCGTCATTCCCCGTCTTTTCAGCCCAGCTTCGTGAGGTCCTGAAGAGGCATTGGGACCGCCAAACCTTCGACTTCCTGGTCAACAACGGGGGCACCAATGGGCAGGGCAAGCTCGGCGAGACGGAAGAAGGCGTGTTCGATGCGCTCGCAAACGTCCACTTCAAGGGCGTCTACTTCCTGACGCAGCAGCTGCTTCCGCAGATTTCGGACGGAGGGGCGATCGTGTGCGTCTCCTCAGGCCTGACGCGCATCGCGATACCGGGGTACGGCCCGTATGCGGCGATGAAATCGGCCGTGGAAACACTTGTGCGTTACTGGGCCAAGGAGCTCGGCCCACGCCGAATCCGCGTGAACGCGATCGCACCCGGGGCCATCGCCACCGACTTCAGCCGCGAGGTGTATGAGGCCAATCCGCAGTTGCCGATCATGATCGCCCAGAACACCGCGCTCGGAAGAATGGGACAGGCGGACGACATCGGACCGGTCGTCGCATTTCTCTGCTCGGAGGCGGCTGCATGGGTCAACGCACAGCGGCTGGAGGTCAGCGGCGGACAGATGATCTGACGACTGTGACAGGTGCAGCCGCCTGCCTGCGAGGACCAGGTCGCGTTCCTCGTACACGGCATCGAAGACCTTGAGCAGGTCGAGGTCGGTCCGGCCGATGCTCATATTCGTACTCCAGCCAATGAACGGCATGCATTGTGGGCTTGCAGAGAGATCAGTTCCGTTTGTGAGGAGGCTCGCCCATCATCGCAACCAGCCAACCAGGAGTTCGCATCATGATCACCGAAGCACTCATACAGGACCGTGAGGCCTTGATCGACCGCTGCATTCCCTTCCTCCAGGAAGTGAAGGACATGACGGCGAGCACCGAGGTCGAGCGCTGGCTGAACCAGAAGTACGGGCCGGACAGCGAGCTGTACCAGACGCTCGCGAGCCTCGTGAAGAAGGGTGTGGAAGACGGCTGGGCGGCGAATGTGGAGATCGACGGCCGGCACTACCGTCGCAGCCGCATCGCCGAACCTTCGGACAAGACCCTCCACTTCAGCATCACTGCGGTGTACATGGACAGCACGGGGAACGAGCAGGGCCATCCCGACCACCGGTTCCGCGGCCAATACCATGGCCACCCCTACGGCGAATTCAACATGGTTGTGCCCGTCACACCCGGTGCAGCCTTGAACGGTCCGAACGGCTGGTGCTTTGGCGGGTGGACCGCGCCCTCGCCCGGCAGCCAGCACTATCCCGAAGCGAAGGGAGGCGCCGTCATCGCGCTCTTCTTCCTGCCTTCGGGCCGGATCTCGTATCACGCCGCGCCGCAGCAGTAAGCCATGACCACGAACCCTCGTGAATGGGCCCAGGAGGCCGTCGCGCAATGTGTGGCGAGCGTCGTGCGTTCCCGCCGGGCGGTGCGCGCCTTCAAGCAGAAGCCGCTCGAACGCAAGCTGGTGGAGGAAATTTTGTCGGACGCGGCCACCGCGCCGAGCGGCGCCAACGTCCAACCCTGGCGGGTGTATGTCGTAACCGGAGCGGCCAAGGAGGAATTGGCTGCGGCGCTGGTCGCGGCGTCGCGGTCCGGGACGGCTCCCGCGCCCGCGCACTTCCCCGAGCCGCTGCCCGAGGTGTTCCGCGCCAGGCTGCAGGACTTCGGCGCTCGGTACTACGCATCCCTGGGTATCGAACGCAGCGACGCGGCGGCACGCACCCGCCAGTCCGAACGGAATTTCTCGTTCTTCGGCGCACCGGTCGGCCTGCTTATCAGCATCGACCGCCGCCTGAAGCCGCACAGCTGGATCGATCTCGGTCTCTTCGCGCAGAACCTGATGATCTCTGCCAAGGCGCGGGGCATCGACACTTGTCCGCAGGTCTCTTTCGCCCCATTCCACGACGTGATCGCTTCGCATGTCGGGATGTCGCCTGAGGAAGTGACGGCTTTCGGCATGTCCATGGGCTACGGCGACTCCGATGCACCCGTTAACCAAACGGCAATGCCGCGCGAGCGCGTGCAGGACTTCGCTCGCATGGTCGGCTTTCCCGAATGAACCTAGGAGAACTCACTTGAAGAACACACTGCTCGCCTGCGTCGTGGCGGCCACGATGGGCGCACTCGCCCCCGCTTTCGTCTCGGCCCATGAGACGACCGAGAAGGTCACCCCCGCATTCCGGCAAGCCATCCCCAACATTCCCGGAAAGTCGCTTATCTCGGTGGTGGTGGACTACGCGCCCGGCGCCGCATCGCGCCCGCACGTGCATGCGAAGTCCGCGTTCATCTACGCGTACGTCCTTTCTGGCGCAATCGAATCTCGGATCGACGACGGCCCCGTGCAGGTCTTGCATGCAGGGGAAAGCTTCTACGAGCCCCCGGGCGCAAGACACGTCGTAAGCCGCAACGCGAGCAAAACCGAGCCTGCCAGGCTGCTCGCCGTTTTCGTGCTGGACACCGGGGACAGCCCACTCACCACTCCCACCACCTCAACCGAATCATCGGAGAAAAAGCCATGACCATGCGTCTCGACTACAACCAACTCGCTCCCGCTGGCGCCAAGGCGCTCGGCACCCTCTATGGCTACGTGTCGCAGAGCGGCCTCTCGCCCGCACTCGTGGACCTCGTCTACCTGCGCGTGTCCCAGATCAACAACTGCGCGTTCTGCCTGGACATGCACACGCGCGACTTGCTGAAGAAGGACTTGTCGATCGAGAAACTCGCGCTGCTGCAGGCATGGCGGGAGGCCGGCGATCTCTTCGACCCGCGCGAGCGGGCCGCACTCGCCTGGGCAGAGTCGGTGACGCGCGTCGCCGACACCGGCGTGCCGGATGAAGACTACGAAGCCGCGCGGGCCGTCTTCGCCGAGAAGGAATTGGTGGACCTCACCCTGGCAATCGGTCTGATGAACACCTACAACCGCATGGCGATCAGCTTCCGCAACACGCCGCAGGCCGTCCTGAAGAAGTAGACCTTCGGGCTCGCTTCGAGCCAATTCGCCCGCATTTCTTCGTCGCACCGTTGCCGATCCGGCAATGGTGCCGCCGTGTGGCCGCCAATGCTTTGGTGGCCTTTCCCGACGAATTGCCGAAAAAGTCCTCGTCCTGTATCACAGCTTCTACGGCCACATCGAGGCAGGACCGCTCTGGACGAAGGGTGCACTCGTTGGAACAGTCTGCTTTCCCGGCTTACGGATAGGGAGACAAGGCCGATCTTTGACATGCCGGTCAAGGAACCGTCCATAATCCTCGGCAGGAGGATGTCCGATGGCTGGAATGCGGCAGTTCGATGAGGAAGCGATGCTCGAGCAGGCGCTCGAACTGTTTTGGCAGAAGGGCTTCGCCAACACCACGATGCTGGACCTTGCGGCGGCCACCGGCGTGCAGCGTGGCTCGCTGTACAACGCATACGGGGACAAGGACGCCCTCTTTCTCAAGGTATTTGAAAGGTACCGCCTGCGCTTTCTGGGGCAGGTGGGTGAGGCCTTGGCGCGGCCCAGACTCCGTGATGCGCTGCGTTCGTTCTTTTCCTTCGTCATCACCTCCATGACCACCGGCACGCCGACGCGCGGGTGCCTGAGTACGAAGACGGCCCTTGGCAGCGAAGTTCTCGATCCAGCCCTGCAAGGCGCCCTGCGGCGGCTGCTGGACGACATCGAGGCTGCGCTGGTGGAGAGGCTCTCGCAGGATGGCGAGTCCGAAAGCCTCCCCATCCCCGTTCGCCAGGCAGCGCGCCTGATCGTCACGTTCACCCGCGGCTTGGTCGTCATCGAGCGGGTCTACGCGGATGAGAAGCGGCTACGCGCAACCGCCGATGCGCTAGTCAAGCTGCTGCTGCCTACCCCGGTTCACTAGTCCACTGAAACACTGAAATCGACTGTTGCAGTCCACCCGATACGGGCGCGCTGCGGCGTTGCAGATGCTCGCGATACCGACCGGTATCGCTGCGCTTTGCGCCTTGCATCGCATCCCGTCTCGGGCGGCCCTCACCATTCATTTCAATGTTTCAGTGGACTAGCGCAAGCACAACGCAGTCGGGGCGGCTCCCGTCGATCGCATACCCGCGCAGCCGGAAGGCTCAATACCGCGTCATCTTTGACGGCGTTGTCAAACATGACAGTATTGACAAATATGAACACCCCAACTTCCTCTGCCGCTCGCGCGGCCGCACCAGCGCCTGCGCTTGGCCTCGGCGTCTATCCGCTCATTGCGGCTGGCTTGTGTGCCAGCCTGATCGGCATCGGTCTTGCCCGGTTCGCGTATACCCCGCTGATCCCTCCGCTGATCGCCGCAAGGTGGTTCACTGCCGACGCCGTGGTGTTCCTGGCAGCAGCGAACCTGCTCGGTTACCTCTTGGGCGCGATCTGTGGAAAACGCCTGGCGTCGGCGATCGGGTCGGTTGCCACGCTTCGGGCGATGATGCTTGTGACGGCGTTGTCCTTCCTGGCCTGCGCCATGCCGGTATCCCCGACTTGGTTCTTCTCGTGGCGGCTGGTCTCGGGAGTCACCGGCGGGGCCATCATGGTCCTGGTCGGAAGTGTGGTGCTCCCCCACGTGCCGGCGGCGCGCAAGGGCATGGCAGCCGGAGCGATCTTCCTTGGCTTGGGTCTGGGCATCGCGGCCTCGGGCACGATGGTGCCTCTACTGCTGAGAGCCGGCCTGAGCGCCACCTGGATCGGCCTTGCCGTCGTCTCGCTGATTCTGACGTTGCTCACGTGGGGCGCGTGGCCGCCCAATGCGCGGCCGCCGAAACTCGACGCGGTTGTGCTGCAGCGCGAGGAGCGCCGATCCCTGCTGCACATCTATGGCCAGTATGGCCTGATGGCGATCGGCGTTGTGCCGTCCATGGTGTTCCTGGTCGACTACGCCGTGCGCGGCCTGCACTGGACCGTGAACGGTGGCGCATTCCTCTGGATCGTGTTCGGTATTGGAGCGCTGGTTGGCCCTCTTTCTTACGGAGCTACTGCCGATCGGCTCGGCTTTGCGCGGACCATACGCCTCACGCTTGTACTGCAGGTCGTCGCGGGAGCCACTCTGGTTTCTGCAACGTCGGCGTGGATCATCACACCCGCAGTCTTCCTGCTTGGGACGTTCCCGCCGGGCGCCGTACCTCTCGTTCTCGGCCGGGTCAACGAACTCGTCAAAGGACCGCCAGCCGCGCAGCAGGCGGCCTGGGGCCGGGCCACTATGGCATTCGCATTGGTCCAGGCTGCTGCTGGCTACGGGGACAGTGCGCTGCTGACCTTGACCGGGGGGAACTTCAAGCTCCTGTTCGCGGGCGCAGCCGCAGCGTTCGTCGGGGCGCTTGTGTGGGATCTCGTCGCCAGCCCGTCGAGTTCCAAGTCAAATCGAGGCGCACACACGGAACGGCCATCCAACTGATCCGGCCGTATGCGGAGGGCGGACTATTGGCACCGATTCCGACATACGAGTTTGGCACCTTGCCGACGGTCGCTTTTGACAGAGGCAAACAACTCAGCCACACGACCTTTGGCTTCGGACATTTCGACGATATGGAGACGAGGCATGAGGTTCCGTGCAGGAGGGAACAGAAGGAAGACTGCGAGCTTTGGATTTATCGCTCGTAGAAGCGGTCGTCCAGGAGCAGGTCCTCGAAGAACGCCCCGAATCGACGCTCCGGATCGCGCAAGTGAATTTCGAGCACCCATCGCGTGGGTGACGGCGAGAACGCGGCCTGCGCCAGCGAACCTGTGTGAATCGCCGCGTGGGGGAAGTCGGACAGACGGTGGCCAGGCAAGTCGAAGTTCAACTCCCAGCCCATTTGCCTCGCGCGCTGGTCGGCGTATTCGTAGAGACGGCTGCCCGTCCAGTCGTGCTGGCGCCAGGCTGCGCGGACTTCGTGGAAGAGTTCCTCCGCGTTGCGCGCGCAGCGCTCCAGTTGCTGGTCCCGTCCGACCACGAAGCTCGCGCCGCCGTCGCCTTCCCACGCCTCGTAGCGCGGAGCGATGTCCACAAAGAAGATGTCGTTCTCCTTCAGTACGACGCCGGGCACGGAAGGCTGCTTCATCGCCTTGATGGTGTTGATGCCGAATCGCACGCGCACGGGATGCCACGTCCCACGCAGGCCCAACTTTGCCAGCACGCTCTTCGCTCGTTCCACCGCGTCTTCTTCGAGCATCCCAGGTCGCACTGCTTCAGCAATTTGCTGGATTGCTAAACGAGTGAACTGGCGTGCAGCGAGCATCCCGTCTTCGGAAAATGCTTCTCCAACGCGCTCTGCCTCAAGGATTGATGCGTTCATGGTTTCCTGCCGTGGGTTGTGTTGCCTGGTGGCTTAAGTTGCCGGGTGGCTTGAGTTGCCGTTTGGGGAATTTTCGGCCACCATCGCCGCGGCTGATTAGACCGATAGCGGGGTTCTCCGCCAAACTTCCAGCGAGTTCGGCCATGCATATAGGAATCCTTGCTTTTCCTGACTTCCAACTGCTTGATGTCTCCGGGCTGGCGGACGTGTTCGCTGAAGCGGCACGGCAGCTCGGTGATCCTCGGGCGTATTCGGTGCAGGTGATCGGGACTGAGCCGGGCATGCTTCGCAGTAGCTGCGATGCGACGCCGGCGCCTGATGCATGGGCCACCCGTGGAAGCCGTCCGCCCGGGTTTACCCTTAATGTAAAAATCTATACTAATCTCAAAAATGAGACTAACATTCGGGACACGAGTTCATCGGTTCCCTCGGGCGATGCCCATTTGACCCTCTCAGTGCGTTGAAGCGCGAAGCAAAGGAGACATGAAGTGGAAGCGAGAGTTAACACGGTCGACAGCGTATCAACGGGTATTGCCAGCAAGGAAAGGGTCACCAGCTACGGCTGGAAGGCCCTTGCCGGCTCGGCGATCGGCTATGCGATGGACGGATTCGATCTGCTCATCCTGGGCTTCATGCTGCCGGCGATTTCGGCGGACCTTCATCTCACGACAGGGCAGGCGGGTTCGCTGGTGACCTGGACGCTGATTGGCGCCGTCGCAGGCGGGATCTTCTTCGGCGCGCTGAGCGACTACTACGGGCGCATCCGCGTACTGACATGGACGATTGTGATGTTCGCCGCCTTCACGGGCCTGTGTGCATTTGCGCAAGGCTACTGGGATCTCCTGACTTATCGCACGCTCGCAGGCGTCGGACTCGGCGGTGAATTCGGCATTGGCATGGCGCTGGCAGCCGAAGCCTGGCCGGCGAAGCATCGCGCCCGCGTTTCCTCCTACGTGGCCCTCGGCTGGCAGACCGGTGTACTCGCCGCGGCGCTACTCACACCCATGCTGCTGCCGCAAATCGGATGGCGCGGCATGTTCCTCGTAGGCGTCATTCCCGCCCTTGTCGCGTGGTTCATCCGGAACAAACTTCACGAACCCGAAGTGTTCGTGCGCAAGGCCAAGGAAAAAGGCTCCCGAAGCAAGGCCTTCAAGCTTCTTGTTAAGGACGGTCGCACCACCCGCACCAGCCTGGGCATCGTGATCCTGTGTGGCGTGCAGAACTTCGGCTACTACGGGATCATGATCTGGATGCCGAGCTACCTCGCGAACAAGCTTGGCTTCAATCTCACCAAGTCGGCGCTTTGGACCTCCGTGACCATCCTCGGGATGATGGCGGGGATCTGGGTCTTTGGTCAGATGGCCGACCGCATCGGCCGCAAGCCCAGCTTCCTGCTGTTCCAGGCCGGTGCAGTCGCGATGGTGCTCTTCTACGCGCAACTGTCCGATCCCGTCACGATGCTCTGGGCCGGTGCGGTGCTCGGCATGTTCGTCAACGGCATGCTCGGCGGCTACGGCGCGCTGATGTCCGAAGCCTATCCGACCGAAGCGCGTGCCACCGCACAGAACGTGCTCTTCAACATCGGGCGGGGCATCGGTGGATTCGGACCGGTCGTGGTTGGCGCCCTTGCCGCTGCCTACTCCTTCCAGGTCGCGATCGCGCTGCTGGCGGCCATCTACGTCATCGACATGGTGGCCACGATCTTCCTGATACCGGAACTGAGAGGCGTCGAACTCGAATGAGCGTCGGCTTCTGCCGAGCACATCTCAAGAGTCTTGGAGACCACGATGGATTGGACTTCTCAACCTACCGGCTGCTTCCAGCGGAACGCTGAAAGCGTCCGATCGCATCATTGCAGGGTCGCAGAGCACCGCTGGGTGAACGACCGCTACAAATACCTGCGGCTCGCCGCCGACGCGGACCTCGCTGGCGCCACCAGGCCCGGCCAGTTCTACCAGCTCAGGTGCCCGACCACGAACGATCTCCAACCGTTCCTGCTTCGCCCGATGAGCGTCTATGGCGTCGGGCCCGAATCCGGCACCATCGAGTTCCTCTACAACGTGACGGGTGCAGGCACGCTAGCGCTATCCACCCTCGAGGTCGGCAGCGGCATCGACATCGTCGGTCCACTGGGCAATACTTTCGTCCTTGAATCGAGCGTTCGACGCATCATGGTGGTCGCGCGTGGCGTCGGGCTCGCCACGATGGCGCCCCTTCTTCAACTGGCGGCAAAGTCCGGCATCGGGATCACCGCAATCATGTCGGCGCGTGCGCCCAAGGACCTCATGCGGGATGAGTTCCTGCGCGATGTGGATGCGGATGTCCATTGCGTCTATGACAGCGATGGCAGTTCTTCGGTTGAAGCCATGGAAGCGCTCGTTCGCCATCTGCTCGATTCGCGGAACCATGACGTGGTCTACACCTGTGGCTCGCATCGGATCCTGATGCTGTTGCAGCGGCTGCTCGAGAACTACCCTCAAACGCGCGGCGAAGTGGCCATGGAGCAGCGCATGGCCTGCGGGATGGGTGTCTGTCTTTCTTGCGTCCGTCTGTTCGACAAGGACGGCGACAAGCAATTTCTTCGCGTTTGCCGCGAAGGCCCCGTATTTCCAATCCGCGAAGTCGTGGGGGAGGTGGAGTTTGGCTAATCTTGCCGTCAGGGTCGGAGAATTCTGCCTCCGCAACCCGGTGATGCCCGCTTCGGGCTGCTTCGCAATCGAGTATGCAGAAGCGCTGGACCTCAACAATCTCGGGGCCCTCGTTATCAAGAGCGTGTCTCCCAAGAGTCGCGCGGGCAATCCCACGCCGCGCGTGACGGAGGCCTATAGCGGGATGCTCAATTCCATTGGCATCCCCAGTAAAGGGTTGGACTACTATCGCCGCGAGGTGCTGCCCGCCTACACGCGCTACGACACGCCTGTGGTGGTGTCCATCTCCGCTGACACCGTCGACGAATTTGCAGATGCTGTCGCCGAGATGTCGCTTCCAGAGGTGGCTGTGATCGAGGCGAACATCTCCTGCCCGAATCTGGAAGCCGACGGGATGGCATTCGCCATGACGCCCGAGACCACCTACAAGGTCGTAACTGCGATTCGTCGAAAGACGAACCACCCGTTCTGGGCGAAGCTCACACCGAACGCCTCTCCTATCGCGGCTGTCGCAAAGGCTGCGGAAGAGGCTGGCGCAGATGCACTTGTGATGGGCAACACGGTGCTGGGCATGTCGATCGATGTGCGCACACGCAAGCCAAAGCTGGGCAATGTGATGGGCGGACTTTCAGGTCCCGCGATCAAGCCCATCGCCGTGCGCATGGTTCATCAGTGTTATCGCAGTGTCCGTATCCCGATCATCGGCTGCGGCGGTATCAGCAGCGCCGACGACGCGGTCGAGTTCCTCCTGGCCGGCGCCAGCGCAGTCCAGGTCGGAACGGCATCCTTCCTCGACCCGGGCGTCATGCAAAAGATCATTGATGGCCTCGACGCCTATTGCCGGGAGATGGGCGTCGAGAACGTCCGCGATCTGACGGGTCAGGTCGAGATCGACCGCCAGTTGTCTGATCGCTGGCTGCGTTTCGCCCAGCAATCAGGCTGATCCGGCAATCGTCATTGATCGGGATTCGAGAGAACCTCATGGACCTGACCAACCTGCGGCCCGTGGCGGAGAAACTCTTCGCCGATGTCCGCGAATTGTCCTTCGATGGCGTGGGTGTCACACGGCAAAGCTATGGCCGCGGCGAATCGGCGGCGGCCGATTACCTGAAGGGATTCGCTGAGTCGGAGGGCCTTGTTGTCGAAGCCGATCGTGCCGCCAACCTGGTGTTCCGGAAACCGGGCGTCGCCGCCGACGCGCCGGTTGTCTGGACCGGAAGTCACATCGACTCCGTTCCCCAAGGCGGCAACTACGACGGGCTTGCGGGTGTTGTTGCCGGCCTGCTGTGCCTGGTGGCGCGTCAGCGCGAAGGTGATCGAATTGGCAAGCTGCCGCTGGAGGTCCTGGCCCTTCGTGGTGAGGAAAGCGCTTGGTTCGGAAAGGCCTACATGGGTTCCGGCGCCCTGTTCGGAAAGGTCAGTGCCGCCGACCTTGAGCTGAAGCAGCGAAGCACCGGCGAAACCATGGCCGAGTGCATGCGGAAAGCAGGGGCCGATGTGGAAGCCATCCGGCAGCAGCAACAGCTTTTCGACAAGGCGCGAGTCAAAGCGTATCTGGAGCTGCACATCGAGCAAGGCCCCGTGATGGTTGCCCGGCAGTTGCCGTTAGCGGTGGTCTCGGGCATCCGTGGCAATGTGCGTCACAACAGCATTGTCTGTCACGGGGATGCGCAACACTCGGGCGTGGTTCCCCGTTGGCTGCGCCACGACTCGATGTTCGCAGTCGCCGATCTCATCATGCGCATCGATGAACACTGGCGTGTTCTTCTGGAGCGCGGCACGGACTTGGTGGTCACCACCGGCATTGTCGGGACCGATCCTGCAGAGCATTCCATCTCCCGAATTCCCGGAAACGTGCGCTTCAGCTTCGAAGCGCGCAGCAAGAGCGAGGACACGCTCGACGCTTTCTACCACTTAATGCGTGCGGAGTGCGAGGCTATCGAGCGCGAGCGAGGCGTTCGGTTCGAGTTCGACCGGCGACTGCGCAGCACTCCCGCCACGATGAACGAGCGAATGTGCAACATCCTGTCGAGCGCGTGCAAGGACCTGGGCACCTCCTTCGACCTCATTCCGAGCGGCGCGGGCCACGACGCCTCCATTTTTGCCAACGCCGGAATCCCGAGCGGCATGCTGTTCGTGCGCAACCAGAACGGCTCCCACAACCCGCAGGAGGCCATGGAGATCGACGATTTCATGCTCGGTGCACAGGCGCTGAGTGACGCCATCGACCGTCTGGAGTGAACATGAGCCTGACTATCACCCTGCGCCGGCCCGACGACTGGCATCTCCATCTGCGCGATGGAGAGGTGCTGCAAACCGTCTTGCGCTACACGACAAGACACTTCGCGCGCGCGATCGTCATGCCTAACCTGAAGCCGCCAGTCACAACAGTGCAGCTGGCACGTGAGTATCGCAACCGCATTGTTGCTGCGCTCGACCCGGAAGCGCAATTCACACCACTGATGACCGCCTATCTTTGCGACCAAACGCCGGCGGAGGAGCTCCGGCGTGGGTTCGAGGAAGGCGTGTTCACGGCCGTGAAGCTATACCCGGCCGGTGCGACCACCCATTCTGAGTTTGGCGTCACGTCGACTGCAAAGGTTGCGCGGGCCCTCGAGAGCATGCAGGCCATTGGCATGCCTTTGCTGGTTCACGGCGAAAGCACCGATCCTGCGGTCGACGTGTTCGATCGGGAAGCAGTTTTTATCGAAGAGACATTGACTCCGCTGCTTCGGGACTTTCCGGAGCTCAAGGTCGTGATGGAGCACATCACTACCGAGCAGGCGGCGCAGTTCGTTTCCGGCGACGGCAGCGGGCGCCTTGGGGCGACCATCACGCCCCAGCATCTGCTGTTTAACCGCAATGCTTTGTTCATGGGCGGCATCCGGCCCCACTACTACTGCCTGCCCGTTCTCAAGGCCGAGCGCCACCGCCTGGCAATTCGTCGTGCCGCGACATCCGGTGATCCCCGATTTTTCGTTGGGACCGACTCGGCACCTCATCTGCGCGTGCTGAAAGAGGCTGCTTGCGGGTGTGCGGGGATCTTCAACGCGCCCAGCGCGCTGCAAAGCTACCTGAACGTATTCGAGGAAGAAGGCGCCCTCGACAAGTTCGAAGCTTTTGCCAGCGTGAATGGCGCGAACTTCTATGGTCTGCCGCTCAACGAAGGGACCATCACCCTACGAAAGCAGCCGTCCGAAGTGCCGGAGGACGTTCAGTTGCCCAACTGCGCAGCCATTCACCCATTTCTCGGCGGAAGCACGTTGCCCTGGACCCTCGTCGACGGCCCTTCACCGTAGGCCCTGATTCTGAGCTGCAAAGATTCGATGACTGCTTTTCGTATTGAACCTATAGTCTCTTTTTCGAGCCACCAGCTGTAAAAAGAGATGAATGCAAACACGGAGTTCAAGTCATCGATCGACTACGCCTCGCTCGGCGACCGGCTTCGAGCTTACCGGATTGGTGCGTCGCTGCTTGCAGAAGATGTGGCCGAGAAGCTGGGGATCTCGCGTGCAGTGGTCTATCGACTCGAAAGGGGCGAGATCGTCAAGATCGAGACCCTGGAGCGCCTTGCGCATCTGCTGGGTACTTCGATTGCGTCGCTGCTCGGCGTCGAGGTCGAGTACTACTCCAGCGCGTTGGGCCTGTTCGAGCGAATGAGACAGCTCGAAGAAACGTCCGAGCGGATCCTGTCGCACTTCGAGCCGATCTCGTTGCTGCTGACCTCGGACGACTATCTTCCGTACCTGCGCGAAATGCTCCTCGAAGCCTCGCCACGTGCAGCGGGCAAGGGCCCCAAGTCATCGGACATCGACACGATGCTGCAGATCATTCTCGAACGAAAGGCCTTCTTCGAGAAGCGCAAGCCACACATCGTCAGCCTGATCGGCCTTCGCGAGCTGGAGCGCTTCGTTCAGACGGGCCTGGTGGGGCGAGTCGATCTTCCCGACAGCATTCGCACCGAGCGCGTCCGGGCAGCTCGTCGAGAGGTCGCTCGCATCGCCGACCTGATGGAAAGCGAGCCGATCCACGTCCAGATCGGTTTGATCGACGATGCCATGCCGGCCTCCACCTTCCAGGTCTTTTCAGGCCCGAACCGCACGGTATTGGCAGTCAGCCCGTTTCGTCTCGGCGAACTGCCCAACGTGCGCAATGGCATCGCCACCGTCACGGCTTCGCCCGAGGCCGTGAGGATGTATGAAGAAATGATCGCGCGGCTCTGGAAGGGAGCCTACAAGGGGCAGGCAGGTGCGCTGAGCATCCGCAAGCTCCTGGATCGCATTCACTGAGAACCGAGGTAATCTTGAACTCGAACTATCTTGCCGCCGACGCGCGCCATTCGATCGCCGCCGCCTTGATCGACAGCGGCTGCGTATCGGTCAGAACAGACGAGCCGTTTCGCCTTCCGTCGGGCTGGGCCAGTCCGGTCTACATGGATTGCAGGCGCCTGATCTCCTTCCCCGAGGCACGACGCGAAGTGCTCGGGTGCGCGATCAAGATGTTGAGGGAGAGCGGCTGCCTGGACGGATTGGATGGGGTCGCCGGCGGGGAGTCGAGCGGTATCGCGCTGGCTGCCTGGGTGGCTGACGAACTGAATCTCCCAATGCAGTATGTTCGCAAACGACCGGCCGGTGACCGTCCCGTCGAGGGCATTGTCGGGAGTGGAGACAAGGTCCTTTTGATCGATGACGTCATGGCTGTAGGCCAGTCGAAAGTCCGGTTCTGCAAGGCCCTCCACGACGTGGGTGCTCATGTGAGGGACATCTTGGTCGTATTCCGCTATGACACCTTCCCCGCAGCTGCCGAACTCGATTCCACCAAAGTCAGGGTCCATGCGTTGGCCACATGGCAGGACGTGCTGGAAGTCGCTCGTGAGCGACGAGACTTCCCTGAACCGGCCATCGAAGAACTTCAGGTCTTTCTGAAGCAGCCCATCAGTTGGTCACAGGCGCACGGGGGTCTCGGCCCCGAGGCCAGTGGCCGGATGTGAACACAAGAGAGCACAACATGAACTTTCACGACATTTCCACACGATTCGCAACCATGGGCTCGGGGTCCGATGCGTTCAAGGCGCTATACAAGGACGCCTTCGAGTTGATGAAGCACGATCCCGAGAACGCGGGGTTGTACTTCCTGGTCGGGATTGCGGCCCAGTCCTATGTCCGCAGTTACGAGGATCAAGGGGTGACGGGCGAGTTCGCCGATCGCGCCAAGGCGACCCTGGTGAACTTCAATGCAAAGATCACGGAAGCCCTCGCGAGCACGCCTGAGAAGCGACTGAAGCTGCTGGGTGAGGTCGCCATCGACTACGAGTGGAACGTGCACGATTTCTGAACTCGCGACGCCGACCACGGACGCGCTGCCGCGCCGGGTCGTCTGATGGACCTACTTGCCGGTCTGCCTGTTTGCCGACGGCTCCCGTCGCACGGTGGAAGGCATGAGTTTGGCCATCCCGGTTGCGCGATGGCATCCTGAGCCAAGCTGAGCAATGGCGCGCCGATCTGGCCAATGAGCCGGGGCGCTCGACAGGCACCGCTCCAACTACCGGATGGACCGATGCGCAGGGGGGACTTCGCCGAAGTGCCGGGCAATAAGCATCCGCAGCCATCGGTGCGCCGGGTCGTTATGCGATCGGTCGTGCCAGTACATCAGGACATCGAACGGCGCGGTTTCGAACGGGCATGGCACGATCTCCAGCCCGCAGCGCGCTTTCATGAGCGCCGCCAGCGTGGACGGCGCAACGAGTACGCAGTCCGACTCGCCTGCGATCAGCGCGCTCAACAGGAAACTGGAAGACGTGGCCTTGACGGAGCGCGCCGGAAGCAACTGCGCAAGCGCTTGTTCCACGCGGCTGTGCGCATGTCCCAGAACGCCGGCTGAAACCACGACGTGATCGCTGGCGACGAAGTCCGCGAGCGAGAACGCGCTAGAAAGCGCCGGATGGCCGGCCCGCACGAGGCCGACATAGTGCTCCGTAAAAAGCCGCCGGCAGTGTATTCCGTTCTCCAGCGCGGGAAACGCGCCGACTGCGACATCCACCGCCCCTGATTGAAGCTCGTCGGGCAGGCTCTTGATCGCCAGCCGGTGTGCGTTGAAGCGAATGCCGGGCCACGCAGCGCAGTGTCGCATCAGCACGGGAATCAGCATCAGCTCGCCGACGTCGGAGGCTGCGATGGAGAAGGTCCTGTCGCTCGATGTCGGATCGAAGGACGAGACAGGCGCCAGTTGATCGCGCGCGATCTCGACGATGCGCGAGGCCGGTTCGATGGCCGAGAGTGCTCTGGGCGTGGGCTCCATGCCACGCGCCGTGGGCACGAACAGCGGGTCGTTGAACTCGCGCCGCAGCTTGGCCAGGCCGCGGCTCATCGCTGCATGGGAGATGCCGAGTTCCTCGGATGCACGGCGCAAGTTGCGGTGCCGTTGCAGGACCAACAGGGCTCGTAGCAGATGCAAATCGAGATCTGGCAGGCGCATGTCCACTCCTTGAGGCCGCATGTCGATTTTCGATGCGCGGCGTTCCACAAAACAGCGTTGCCGCATTGGAGCGGGGTCCGCAGACTTCAATGCGCGGCCCATCGCGGCCGTATGCCCGACGACTACCGAAACAGGCCGGCGAGCCGGCTGCAGAGCACAAAAGAAAATCATGCTGGAGACAAGGAATATGGACGACGAATCTCATATCAACTCGGATCCCCAGGTCCTCGTGGTCGGTGCCGGACCGACAGGGCTGATTCTCTGTCATGAACTGCTTCGCCGCGGAATCCGATGCCGCCTGATCGAGAAAAGGACGGCGCCTTCGGGATCCACGCGCGCATTCACGCTCCACGCCCGTACGATGGAGATGTTCGATCACATAGGTTTGGCACCACGCATCGATGAACTGCGCGAACGCTGCCCGGGCAACCGGTTCCACTTCCGGGAACTGACGCTGGACGAACAGCGCACTCCGACCCTTGACTTCGGGAGGCTGCCGGGTACCCAGTACAACTACTACGGCAAGGTCAACCAGAACGACCTGGACCGCGCGCTGCGGGCATCCCTGGCAGCGAACCACGCACTCTATCCGGAATATGGTGTCGAGTACCTGGACAGCGTGCAGGACGGCGATGCCGTGCGAGTGCGCCTTCGGCACGGCGGGGAGGAGGGTACTGTCGAGGAAGTCACGGTGCCTTGGCTGGTGGGCACCGACGGATCGCGCAGCAGCGTGCGTGCCGGTCTGGGGCTGGCCTTCGAGCAGCGCGAGGGCGCGTCCATGAGCATGTCGATGGTCGATGCTCGGCTCGAAGGCTTTCGCGGAGACCGGAACTGGGTGAATTACTACGTCAGCGAGAAAGGCTTCATGCTGGTCACGGGCCTGCCGGGGGGAAAGTTCCGCCTCTATCTCGCGGGAGAACTGGAGAAGCTGTTGCAGGACGCACCGCCGCAAAAGGCGTTTCAGCAGGGTTTGGACTTCTTCGATACTGGCGCCCGCATCGCTGAGATGGACTGGTCCTCGACCTGGGAGATTCGCAAGATTGTTGGCGAAACCTACAGCAAGGGCCGCGTCATCCTGTGCGGAGATGCCACGCATGTCCACTCGCCGGCCGGCGGACAGGGCATGAACGCCTGCATGCAGGATGCCTTCAACCTCGGTTGGAAGCTCGCCCTGCTGATCCAGCGGCGCGCCCAGCCCGGGGTGCTGGAATCGTACGGCGCCGAGCGGCGCCCGATCGCGCAGCAGGTCACCGCCGGGGCCGACCGCATGCATCAGATTCTCTTCAATGCGTCGATTCCGGTGGCCGAGCGCTTCAAGCTGACGCAGGATCCGGCCTGGCACGACGAGGCGATCCTGCGAATCTCCGCGCTCTCGCACAACTACCGAGGCGTGGACGGAACGCTCGGCAGCGTCGAGCTGCCTGCCTCGGCGCCCTTGCCCGGAGATCGAGCGCCGGATTGCGTTCTGTCGGAGCAGCCGCCGAGGATGCGCCTTTACGACGCACTTCGGCACCCCGGGTTCACGTTGCTGGTCGTGCCGGAATCCTCGGAACAGGTCTATGCGGCCTATGCCGAGTGCGCCAGCCAGCTCCGGCGGGCGTTCGGGCATCTTGTCAGGACCCTGCTGGTGACACCGGTCCGCGTGCCCGGGATCGATCCGGACGAACTGCTGCTCGACCCGTTGCAGCAGGTCCAGGCGACCTACGGTGGCGCAGCGAATCAACTCATCCTTGTCCGCCCCGATCTCTATATCGGCTTCCGCGGCACTCTCGGCGAGACACTGGGGCTGCAAGCCTACGTGGGCAAATGGGTGCCTGCGGCGCGTCTCGGACCATGAATCAGTTCATCTACACGGGTCGGGCCGCGCGTGTCGTGTTCGGTCCTGGCAGCTTGCGGCGCCTGCCCCAGGAGGTAGAGGCGCTGGGCGCCCGCAAGGCGCTCGTCCTTTCCACGCCCGAGCAGCACGACTTGGCGCAGCGTGCGGCCGCGCTGCTGGGCGCGCGGACCGCAGGGGTGTTCTCCGGAGCGGTGATGCACGTTCCTGTCGAGGTCGCGCGGGAGGCGCATGCGGTCGCGCAGCAACTCGGTGCGGATTGCGCGGTAGCAATCGGCGGCGGCTCCACCATCGGACTGGGCAAGGCCATCGCCCTGGAATCCGGCCTGCCTGTGCTGGCGGTTCCGACCACCTACGCAGGGTCCGAGATGACCAGCATTTACGGCCTGACCGAAGGCGGCCTCAAGCGGACGGGGCGCGACGACCGCGTGCTGCCGCGCACGGTGCTCTACGACCCGGAACTCACGCTCACGCTGCCGGTCAGCATGAGTGTGACCAGCGGCATCAACGCCATCGCGCATGCCGCGGAGGCGCTGTACGCTGCCAACACCAATCCGATCCTGAATCTGATGGCGGTCGAGGGGATCGCTGCCATCGGCCGGTCGCTGCCGCAAATCGCGCGGCCGCACCCGGGCGATGCATCGGCGCAGGCACGACTCCATGCACGCAGCGATGTCTTGTACGGTGCCTGGCTGTGTGGCAGCGTGCTGGCGAATGTCGATATGGCCATCCATCACAAGCTGTGCCACACGCTGGGAGGGAGCTTCGACCTGCCGCATTCGGAAACCCATACCATCGTCCTTCCCCACGCGCTGGCCTACAACGCGCCTGCCGCGCCCGAGGCCATGCGACGCATCGCCCAGGCGCTCGGCTCTGCCAGCGCACCCGGCGCCGTGTTCGATCTGGCGCGGGACAACGGTGCACCGGTGGCGCTGCGCGATATAGGCCTGCGCGCGGATCAGATCGACCGCGCCTGCGACCTGGCGCTGAGTCAGCGCTATCCGAACCCGCGCCCCCTGGAGCGCGACGCGATCCGGCAGCTCTTGATGGACGCGTTGGAGGGCCGGCGGCCGGCTTGATGCCTTCTTTCCCGCGCTGGGCGAGACCTGGCGCAACTCGCCGCGCTCAGGGCGGCGGCACGAGGAACCAGGAGGCGGTGCGCGCGTTCATCGAGAAGCGCGCTCCGAAGTTTTCCTGCCCCCCGACGCCGATCAGCCGATCCTCACCCGGTCGCAGCGGCGACATGGCGCTCGAGCAGTGCAACCGTTGCGACCGGTGCTTCGAGAGGCGGGTAATGGCCGACACCCGGCAGCACCTCCAGCGTGGCCTGCCGGTACCAGGCCAAGGTCGTCTCCCGAGCGGCGGCCGCCGAGCAGTTGCTGTCCTTCTCGCCGACGATGGCAAGCAAGGGCGCGGGCAGCTCACGCACCTGCTCATGTACATCGGTCTGCGCCGCATCGGCCGCATAGCTGACCAGGGCGCGGCCATCGATGCGCCCCCAGCTCCGGTCGACCACCGCGCGTGCCATGGCCGGGGCGCAGAGTCCCCCGGCGCCAAGGGCCACCAGTTCCTCGCGCCTTTGCCTTGAATCGGCGAGTTCCTGCAGCCACTGCCGGCGCCCCGGGTCACGGCTCGCGCCGCTGGCCGCGAGACCGGCGATCAGCACGATGGCGCATACCCGCTGCGGCAACGCAATGGCGAGCATCTGGGCTGCCAAGCCACCCAGGGAATGGCCCGCAGCTGCAAAGGTGGGCCAGCCCAGGTAGTCGACCAGCCGGACCGCATCGACGACCACCTCGCGCAAGGTATACAGGCCGGGCTCGCCTCGGGATTCGCCATAGCCGCGGTACTCGCCGACCGCGTACTGGAATCGGTCGAGGTCGGCGTAGGCCAGCATCTCGTCGAAAGCATCGCGGGTGCCCAGCAGGCCGGGAAAGAGGATCACCTTGTTCGGGCCGCGGCCGATCAGCTTGAACGATTTCATGACGGCCGCCCTCCCTGCTCGGGGACCAACGCTCGACGATCAGACATGGATCGGGTCCTCCACCTGCATCTGCTTGCGCAGCTGCGCGTGGTCCACGTCGAACTGCGGCGAGATCTTCAACTCGGCGCCCAGCCGCTCCTCCTCCTCGTCCATCTTGAAGCCCAGCGATTTGGTCGCTTCGAACATGACGCCGCCGGGCGTGCGGACATACACGGACTCGAAGTAGCCGCGGTTCTTGCGGTCGGAGAAGTCGGTGAAGCCCATGCCCTCCGCTTCGAATTTGATGCGGCTTTGGGTGTCGTAGTCCGGTACGTCGAAGGCACCGTGGTGCACGATGCCTTCCGCCAGTGTCCACATGCCTTGCCGGAGATCGGGTGCGTGAAGGATGTCGATGCGGCGGCCCGCGCCGCCTTCGCCGGCCTCATAGCGCGTGAACTTGCCGTCATGCATCGTCGGCCGGAAGTGCCAGGCATCGCGCATGAAGATGTCCATGTCGTCGAGTTCGCGCACGGTTGCCGTCCAGTTGTGGAAGCCCCTGACCGCGTGGCGCTCCGGCACATACTCCGAGCGCCATGGCTTGCGCGTATCGCCCGCATCCTCGACCACCTCGAAGTCGATGCCCGCGTGCACGACGCGCAGGTAACGCTCGCCGAATCTTTGCGACTCCTCCTCGATCCGGATGCCGTGCCGTCCGAAGTGATCGCGCCAGAACTCGAGCGAGCCGGCCGGCACCGAGTACGCAATGGCCGTGAACTGGCCTGAGCCCTTGCGGCCCACCAGCTTGGTGCGGCGCATGGGGAAAGTGGTCATCACCGTCCCCGGCGTGCCGTCGGCGTCACTGAAGTAAAGGTGGTAAATCGGAATGCGCCCGTCGTAGAACAGGGTCTGCTTGATGAAGCGCTGCCCCATGACCTTGACGAAGAAATCCACATCCCCTTGTGCCGTGGCGGTGCACAGCGTGATGTGATGAAGGCCGCGAATGAGATTGCCGTCCATATGCTCCTCGAAGAAGATGCGACCCTGCATCACGATCGGAATGAGAGATGCCGCACGGGTCTGCATCGAGTATCGAAAGGCGTACGCGCAGGCACCAGCGCCGAATCGCCATACACCGCATGCCTGATCGGCATGTGGGCCAGGCGCCTTCGGGTTTGCGGGAATTGCGTCGGCGACGAAAGGCCGGGACGATCCTTCGCCCCATCCATCAGTAAGAGCGGCCGATCGACGACCGGAGACGAGAACTTGGACTTCCACAAACTGCCGCAGATCGATCTGCGGCTGCTCGTCGTTTTCGACGAGATCCGAAAGCACCGCAGCCTGACGCTGGCGGCCGACAGCCTCGGCGTCACGCAATCGGCTATGAGCAAGTCGCTGCATCGCCTGCGCCATCAGCTGGGCGACTCCCTCTTCGTTCGAACCCAGAAGGGCATGGAACCCACCGCGCGAGCCAAGGCGCTCGAGGGGGCCGTATCCGAGATTCTGCGCACCTTCCACGAAAAGATCGCGGTGGCGCCGCCCTTCGAGCCGGATTCCTCCAACCGGATCTTCTCGATCCACGCGTCGGACATCGGCATGTCCGCGTTTCTGCCGGTGCTCGCGCAAGAACTCGGGCGCCGCGCGCCGCGTTCGCGCATCGCCGCGATCACGGGCAATCAGAAAGAGGTGATCGAAGCGCTGGAAGCCGGCGACATCGACCTGTCCCTGGGCGCCTTCTCCACGCTGGACGAGCCCGGCATCTTCCAGCAGCGGCTGTATGTCGAGCGGTACATCTGCCTGGTGCGGCAGGGCCACCCGGTCCTGGCGCTACCGCATTTCGACGCGCAGGCCTTCCGTGAACAGTCCCATGTGGTGATCGGCAGCGGCAGGTCGGGCCATGCGCATGGCCGCGCCGAGGCGATCCTGCTGGAGGAGATCGACCCTGCGCGCGTGGCGATGAAGGTGTCGGGTTTCATCCTGGCCGCAATGCTGTTGCGCCAGTCGGACCACGTGCTCACGATCCCATCGGTGGCCGCCCTCACGTTGGCGCCCGAGCTCGGCCTCGTGCCGCTGGACTGTCCGATCGAACTGCCGGAGTTCACGGTGTTCCAGTACTGGCACGAGCGCTTCTCGCACGATCCGGCGGTCCAGTGGCTGCGCAGCCTGATCCACGACGTGTTCGGGCGGCCCGACTTTCTCGTCCCGAAGCGTTGAAGGGCTCGGGGGCTCTGCTCCCGAGCGACATCATCAGTCTGGCCGCCGGCCTTCGAACGCATCCATGAGGAGCTTCTGGATGCCCGCACGTTCCAGCGGACGGGGATTGGGGTAGCGGTTGCTCAGTGTTAGATCGCAGGCCCTGTCCACCTGGTCGACACGGAATCCGAGTTCCCGCAGCGCGGTCGGCGCGCCAAGTTCCTTCGCCAGGTCGAACAGGCGTTGCGGCGCGTTCGTTCCGCCGAGCGCTCGCGCGATCCTCTGCATCGCGTCCGGCGCCGCCGTCGCGTTGTAGGCCAGCGTATGGGGCAGCATGACGGTGTGCGTTTCCGGATGCGGAAGGTTGAAGCTGCCGCCGAGCGTATGGCAGAGCTTGTGATGGATCGCCATGTCCACGTTCGCCAGGACGCTGCCGCACAGCCAGGCGCCATACAGCGCATCGCCGCGCGCCTGCAGCACGGCCGGCGGCAGCGGTTCGTCACGCCCTGGATGCGCGATGTGCGGCAGAGCGCGTGCGATGGCGCAGATGCCTTCCACGGCGAGCAGGTCCATGACCGGATTGCTGTTGGCGGCGTAGAGCGCTTCCGCCGCATGGGCGATCGCATTGAACCGTGCATATCAGCAATCTCGACATCAAGACCATGACGATCTTCTCGAACGTCATGCGACTGCGGAACCTGTCGCAGGCGGCATCGCATCTCGGTCTGACGCAGCCCGCCATCAGCCAGGCGATCACGCGGCTTCGCAAGCATTTCGGGGATGCGCTGCTGGTGCGCACGGGACGGGGAATGGAACCGACGCCCAGAGCACTCGAGCTGCTGGAGGGCATCGATGCCGTCCTGGCGATCGTCCACGAGAAGCTGGAGTCACGGGCGGCTTTCGATCCCACGGGGGCACGCCGCACCTTCACCTTCTATTCGACCGACTTCGGCGCGACCTTGCTGTTGCCGCGCCTGGTGAACGCGCTGCGCGAGGTGGCGCCGAACATTGCGGTGCGCGCGCACACCAACAACTTCAAGCCCGCGGCGCATCAGCTGGAAGCCGGGGAGGCCGACCTCGCCTTCGGCGCTTTCACCGACCTGGGCGGCACCTTCTATCAGCAGCAGCTGTTTCGCGACCACCATGTCTGCCTGGCGGGTCGCCTGTTCCCGCCCGTGACCACGCTGGGCAAGAGCGCGTTCCGTGCCGCATCGCACGTGGTGGTGCGGCCGCTGCCGCAGGGCTACCACATGGTGGAGGAATTGATGCGCAACGAGCTCACCTCAGGGCGCGTGGCCCTGGAGGTGCCGAACTTTCTGTCGCTGCTCATGGTGCTGCGCGAGACGGACATGCTGTGCACTGTGCCGGCACGCGTGGGGCTGGCGGTCGGGAAGCTGCTGGGGCTGCGCAGCTTCACGCCGCCGTTTTCTCTGCCAACGTTGAACATCAAGATGTTCTGGCACGAGCGTTTGCACCGCGATCCCGCGCACCAATGGCTGCGCGCGCTGGCCGCTCAGCGCTTGCGCATGAGCTGAGCTGAGCCGAACGCTCGCTGTCGGCCTCGGGTAGTCGGTATACCCTTCCTCGACCGAGGCCGTGCGTAGCCCGTGGGTGCTTTCAAACACGAGGGGATTCAATGGCGCGCCATCCTGAAGCGGCGCACCAGATGCGGGTTGGAGATGAGCTGCCTGCCGAACCCCACCGCATCGGCCGTACCGTGTGCAACCAACTCGGCGCCTGACGCGACGTCGAACCCGTCGTTCGCAATCACGGGGCCTGCGAACTCCGTCCTGAGCTTGTCCGGCAACGCGCCGGGCCCGCCGGTTTCGCGAACGAAAAGGAAAGCCAGCTTCCGCTTGACCCAACACCTCCGGGACATCTGAGCTGCTGCCGGTTTCAGCGAGGCGATGCTCCCTGTTTCCCGCCGTCTCGATGAGGTGCCATGCGCACCACCAGTGCACCGGCGGCCGCTGCAGTGGACAGCGCGACCACTGCGATCCATCCCCACTGTGAAAGCAGCAGACTGCCGCCCGCGGAACCGATCGCCATGCCGAGGAACATGACGACGAACAGAACGGCGTTGAGCCGGCTGCGAGCGCCTGGCTCCAGCCCGTAGATGATGGTCTGATGGGCGATCAGCGTTGACTGGAAGCCGAGATCGAAGCCGATCGCAGTGACGACGAGCAGCGCCAGCTGCGCCGTCACCGGCAGCAAGGGTGCCAGCGCCATGGCGGCGAAGGAGATCGCGACCAACGCGGTGCCGAGCCGGGTCACGCGCTGGGGCCCGTGAGCATCGGCCAGGCGGCCGGCGATGGGCGCGGCCAGCGCGCCGGCCGCGCCGGCGAGCCCGAAGGCACCTGCGGCCGCGCTGCCGAGATGGAAGGGCGCGCCGTGCAGGAGCAGCGCCAGGGTCGACCAGAATGCGCTGAAGCCAATGGCCAGCAGACCTTGCGCAAGAGCGGCACGGCGCAGGCCCGGGTGCCGTTGCCAGAGACGGGTCATCGACCCCAGCAGGGCGCCGTAGCCCAGGTGAGTGGTCGGCCGGAACTTCGGCAGTCCCCGCCATGACGCGACGCCGATGGCTGCGATGGCCACCGCGGCCATCACGAACATGGATCGCCAGCCGAAGTGCTCGGCGACGAAGCCACTGACCACGCGGGACAGAAGAATGCCCATGAGCAAGCCGGTCATCACGGTGCCGACCACCTTGCCGCGATGCGACTCCGGCGCCAGTGTCGCGGCGGCGGGGACGATGTCCTGCGCCATGGTGGCAGACAGGCCGATGACCAGGCTCGCCAGCAGTAGCACGCCCACGGACGGCGACGCGCCGGCCAGGAGCAGCGCCGCGGCGAGCACCGCGGCCTTGATGAGGATGATCGTCTTGCGGTCGAAGCGATCGCCAAGTGGCGCCAGCAGCAGGATGCCGAAGGCGTATCCGAGCTGCGTGAGGGTCGGAACAAGGCCTGCCTGGCGCACGGATGCGCCGGTTTCCTCCGTCAGCTGGCCCAGCATCGGCTGGGCGTAATACAGCGATGCCACCGCCAGCCCCGCGCCGCAGGCGAGCAGGAAGACCAGGCCCGTGGAAAGTGCTGGTGCGGAAGCCGCAGCAAGAGGCAGTTCAGGCTGCGGTATCGATCGAGTCGCGCTCACTTGGAGCTCCTTGTTCGTCATGGTTGAGACCAATGAAGTATGTTGTTCGGCTCCCCGCACTGGTAGCCGTCGCAAGGACAGAACTGATATACGCTTTGCGCATGAAACAAGGCACGAGGGACGTTGCCGGTGATCGTCTGCTCCTGATGCAGACCTTTGTCCGGATCGTGGAGGCGGGCAGTCTTTCCGCCGCCGCATCGCAGCTCGGGGCCGCGCAGCCCACGATCAGCCGGCGGCTGCAGTCGCTCGAGAAGATGCTGGGGTTCGTCTCGTGCATCGGTCGACCCACGCCATGACGCTCACCGAAGACGGGCGGCGATGTTTCGAGCGATCCAGGGAGCTGCTTGCCGCATGGGAGGTTTTCGAGACCGAGATGCGGATCACGGCCGCCGAACCCGAAGGGACGCTGCGCGTGGTCGTGCCGCATGCCTTCGGGCAACAGCAACCTGGGCGTCGCCGTGGTGTCGGCCTGGCTGGTGGCCGACGATATCGAACAGGGTCGTCTCCTTCACCTGGCGCCGCAGTGGCAGGCCGCGCCGCTTCCAATCTACCTGGTCTACCGGCACGCGAGCTTCTACCCGGCCAAGTTGAAGCGATTCGTCGAGGCGATGAAGACGGCCATGCCCAAGGTCGTGCACGGCCGCGCGCACGAGGCTTAGCGAATCAAGGCCCGCCGAGCACCCTCGCCATCGCGCGCTCGAGTTCGGCGCGCGTGCAGGGCTTGCGCAGCAGCGGCCACTGCTGCGGCTGGTCGAGCAAGCCGCTCGAATAGCCCGACATCAGGAGGATCGGCAGCGCGGGCCGCTGCGCGTGCACGGCAGCCGCCAGTGCGGTCCCTCGCATGCCGGCGCCGAGCAGGATGTCGGTGAGCAGCAGGTCGACGTTCACGTTGGTCGCCAGTTCCTCGAGCGCCTGTTCGCCCTGCCTGCAAAGGGTCACCTCGCAGCCCATTGCGTCCAGGAGCCGGCTGATGACCGCGCTGACCTCGGCGTCGTCCTCCACGAGCATCACGCGCAGCCCGTGCGGGACGCGCTGCGGCGCGCCGGCATCGGACAAGTCCTTCGTCTCCTCGTCCGTCACCCGCGGCAGGTAGATCGTGACGGTGGTGCCCACTCCCGGCGTGCTCTGGAGGTTGATGGTTCCCCCGGACTGCCTGGCGAAGCCGTACACCGTGGACAGGCCCAGGCCGGTGCCCCGTCCGCTTGCCTTGGTGGTGAAGAAGGGTTCGAAAGCGCGCTCCTTCACGGAGTCCGGCATGCCCACGCCCGTATCGGCGATCGAGATGGCGACGTAGGCTTCCTCGCCGTCCGCGCCGCTGTCCGCGCCGAGATCCGGCGGAAGCGCCGCCGCCGCGTGGCATTCGAAGGCCAGGGTGCCGCCCTGGGGCAAGGCATCGCGGGCGTTGATCGCCACGTTCAGCAGGGCGGATTCGAGCTGCACCGGGTCGGCCATGCACAGGACCTCTTCGGCATCGAGCGTGATCATGATCCGCTGGTCGAGCGTGCGCCGCAGCATGTCGGTCAGGGAGCGCAGCAGCGCCGGCGTGTCGATCGGGATGGGCTCCAGCACCTGCCGCCGGGAAAAGGCCAGCAGCTTGCTCGTGAGCTCGGCGCCGCGGCGCGTCGCGCGGGTGGCCGCGTCGACCAACTGCTGGATGAAGGGGTCGTTCGCGTAGGCCGGCGTGTCCTCCAGCACCTGGAGATTGCCGGAAATGACGGTGAGCAGGTTGTTGAAGTCATGGGCGACACCGCCCGTGAGCTGCCCCACCGTCTCGAGCCTTTGCGCGTGGTCCAGGGCCTCTTCGCTGCTGGCGCGCTGGAGCACCGTGGCGAGCATGCTCGACAGCGACTCCAGGAAGCGCACCTCGTCGTCGCCGAAGGGCCGGGGTGTGCGCGATCGGACCGCGACCGTGCCGATGATCCGCCCCCGGTCGGCCAGCGGCACCTGCAGCTCGCAGACCAGGCCGGCCTCGACGTAGCGCCGTGGAATGACGAAGCGCTTTTCGCTCGTGTAGTCGCCGACCAGCACCGGCTCGCCGCTCGCGACCACTGAACCCGCGGGCGAGTTGCGCTCGACGGGCAAGCGCTGGCCGAGCGCCTCGTCGGGGAGCAGGCCGACGCCTGCCGCGATGCGCAGCTCGACGCCGCTCGGCTCCAGCAGAAGGATCTTCGCGGACTCCACCTGGAGCGCCTCCGCGGCCATGAGCGGAACGCGGTCGAGCAGTTTCTTCGGGTCGCGCGCTGCCACGGCCAGGCGGCCGAAGCTCGCCAGGCATTCGGCGTAGCGGGTGCGCTGCAGGGCCTGCCTGACGCGCGGGTAGGCGCTGACGCTGCGGATGGCGGCCACCACGTAGGGCAGGCCGTGGTCCTGCAGGGGGCTCAGCGCGATCTCCACCATCACTTCGCTGCCGTCCTTGCGCCGGGCCACCAGGTCCATCTGCGTGCCCATGGGCCGGGAGCGCGGCTGCTGCGCGTAGGCGGTGCGATACGCGGCATGGCGCGGCCGGATCGCGTCGGGCACCAGTTCCTCGACCGAAAGACCGCCCAATTCCCCGGCGGTGTAGCCCAGGAGCTCCACCGCTGCAGGGTTGGCCAGGACGATACGGCCCTGGGTGTCCACCAGCACCAGTGCATCGGGGTATGCCACGAACAGCGAGCGGAATACGGTGTCCATGGGGTCCACCTTTGCGCGGTCGGTCATCTCAAGCTGCCTCGACCTTGGGTACGAGGATGTAGCCCGCGCCGCGCACCGACTTGATGATCTGCGGATTGGCGGGATCGTCTTCCAGCTTGCGGCGCAGGCGACCGACCTGCACGTCGATCGTGCGGTCGAAGGGGCCCCCGTCGCGCCCGCGCGTGTGCTCGAGCAGGAAGTCGCGCGACAGCACGCGGCCGGGGTGCGTCACCAGCGTGTTCAGAAGGTCGTACTCGCCTGCGGTCAGCGGCACCTCGTTGCGGGCGGGGTCGAGAAG
Source organism: Variovorax defluvii (assembly GCF_039541515.1). Lineage (NCBI taxonomy): Bacteria > Pseudomonadati > Pseudomonadota > Betaproteobacteria > Burkholderiales > Comamonadaceae > Variovorax > Variovorax defluvii. The sequence goes on along the minus strand of NZ_BAABGJ010000080.1, from coordinate 468,738 downwards.
GCGCCGCGCCGCGGTATCCAGCTCGAAGCCCGCGAAGCGATGGCAGGGCAGGGCGGGTGAAGACGGTGAAGCGACCGAAGCGGCCGAAGCGGGCAGCGCGCCGGCCTGGCTGCTGTCGGCGGCCGAGGGCGCGAGCCGGCGCAGTACGGCCTTGATGCGCGCCAGCAGCTCGCGCATGTCGAAGGGCTTGGTCACGTAATCGTCGGCGCCGACCTCCAGGCCGACCACCTTGTCCACCGCGTCGCCACGGCCCGTGACGATCACCAGCCCGCAGCGCCAGTGCTCGCGCAACTGGCGCGCGACGGCAAAGCCGTCCTCGCCGGGCAGGCCCAGGTCCAGCAGCACCAGGGCGGGCGTGTCCCGGGCCATGAGTTCGAACAGGGGGGCGCCGGAATGCAGCTGGGTGACGCGGAAGCCCTGGTTCTGCAGATAGCCCGCGAGCAGGGCGGTGATGTCGACTTCATCGTCAAGGACGGCCAGGTGGATAGGGGCGTTCACGGCTGGTATGGTAGCCAGTCGCGATGCAGGCGGCGGGCCTGCGCAGCTCAAGGGGGCTTTACGCCGTCTCAGGGCAGCAGCACGGCGGCGCCATTCAGCCGTCCTGCGCGCAGATCGGCCAGCGCCTCGTTGGCCCGCGCCAGTGGATACGTGGTGACGTGCACCTGCGGCGGCTGCGCCTGCGCGATGGCGAGGAATTCGCGCCCGTCGCGGCGCGTCAGGTTGGCCACGGAGACGAGCTGGCGCTCTTCCCACAGCAGGCGGTACGCGAACGAGGGAATGTCGCTCATGTGGATGCCGCCGCAGACCACGCGCCCGCCCTTGCGGACCGCCTTCAGCGCGGCAGGCACCAGCGCGCCCACGGGCGCGAAGATGATCGCGGCATCGAGCGGCTCGGGCGGCAGTTCGTCGGCGCCGCCGGCCCAGGCGGCCCCGAGGCTTCGCGCGAAGTCCTGGCCGGTCCGGTCGCCCGGCCGCGTGAAAGCATGCACCTGGCGGCCCTGGGCGGTCGCGACCTGGGCGATCAGGTGGGCGGCCGCGCCGAAGCCGTAGAGGCCCAGCCGCAGCGCTCGCTCGCCGGCGGCCTTGAGGCAGCGCCAGCCGATGAGGCCGGCGCACATCAGCGGCGCGACTTCCTCAGGCGGCCTGGCCACGTGGAGGGGCAGGCAATAGTCGGCCTCGGCGATCACGTGGGTGGCGAAGCCGCCGTCCCGGTGGTAGCCGGTGAAGCGCGGCGTGTCGCAGAGGTTCTCGGCGTCCTGTGCGCAGTAGGCGCAGTGGCCGCAGCTGTGCCCCAGCCAGGGCACGCCGACTCGGTCGCCGATGCGATGGCCCTGCACCCCCGGGCCGATGGCTTCCACGCGGCCAACGATTTCGTGGCCCGGCACGATGGGTTGCACAGGCAGCGCGAGCTCGCCATCGACGATGTGCAGATCGGTCCGGCAAACGGCGCAGGCCAGTACGCGCAGCCGCATTTCGCCGGCGGCCGGCTCGGGCAGCGGGCGCTTTTCCATCCGGAGTGGCTGCCCGGCAGCGGGCAGGACCATGGCGTTCATCATTCCACGTTCCTCGCACAGTCGAGTGGGTAGCATGCATCGCAGGGACCGCGCTTGCCTTGCGCCAGCGCAAGAGCCCGCCCCCAGGCGGGCGCAAGGGGCGCGGCTTGGCGAGAGGCCCCGGCATCGACCGGAAGCTGGCTTGATCAGGATCAAGGCCGAGGCCGGCGGGGCCGCCGACACTGGCCGGATTCCGAACCGGGCACGTCGCCACCGAAGGAGTCCCCCCCATGTACGAGCGCATCCTTGTACCCATCGACGGCAGCGCGACATCGATGCGCGGACTGGACGAGGCCGTGCGCCTGGCCAGGCTCACAGGCGGGGCGATCCGCCTGATCCACGTCGTGGACGAGCTGAAGTACGTCACCGGCTTCGAGAGCTTCGCCGCCTATAGCGGGGACATCGTTCCCTTGATGGCTCAAGCCGGCAAGGAGGTGCTGGCGCAGGGCCGGGAGCGCGTCCGGCGGGCCGGCATGGAGGCCGAGAGCGTGCTGTTCACATCCCTGGCCGGCCGCGTCTCGGAGCTGGTCGTCGAGCAGGCGAAGGCCTGGCAGGCCGACCTGATCGTGATCGGCACGCATGGCCGCCATGGCGTCGCGCGCGCGCTCCTGGGCAGCGACGCCGAGCAGGTGCTGCGCATGGCACCGGTGCCGGTGCTGCTGGTCAGGGCGAAGTCGGATACGAGGGACGACGAGGGTGCGCAGGCCCCGGTGCCCGACGCGGTCAAACTGCAGGCATGAGCTTGCAGCAAACGCCTGAGGTCGGTCTCGCCCGTCGCCGCGTGGAGGCGCTGCGCGAGCGGCTGCGCCGCGATACCGGGGAGCCCGTCGCATTGATCGAAACCCATATCTCCTGGGTGCTGCTGACGCGGCAGATGGCCTACAAGTTGAAGAAGCCGGTCGCGCTGGGCTTCGTCGATTTCCGCACCCTGGATGCGCGCCGACGGTTCTGCGAGGAGGAGCTGCGCCTGAACCGGCGGCTTGCACCCGCGCTCTACGTGGCGGTGCTGCCCGTGTGCGGCACGGACGAAGCGCCGCACCTGGGCGGCGCGGGCGCGGCCATCGATTTCGCCGTCAGCATGCACCGCTTCTCCGAAGATGCGCTGCTGCGTCGCCTGCTGTCGGCGGACGGCCCGATCGAAACCTGGATCGAGCAGCTCGGCCATCACCTCGCGACCTTCCATGCGCAGGCCGCGGTGGCCGCGCAGGAAACGCCCTTCGGCGGTCCGGCCCTGGCGGGACGTCCGGCCATCCAGACCCTGGCCCGCCTGCGCATGGCGGGCGGCGCGCGGCCGCCGGCGCCTCTGCGGGCCTGGGTGTTCGAGCAGGCGCGGGCGCTGCGCACGGCCTGGGCGGCACGCAAGCGCGACGGCTGGGTGCGCGAATGCCATGGCGATCTGCACCTGGAGAACCTCGTCCTGCTCGACGGCAGCCTCACCGCCTTCGACTGCATCGAGTTCGATCCGGCCCTGCGCTGGATCGACGTGATGGGCGACATCGCCTTCCTCACCATGGACCTGAAGGCGCATGGCCGGCCCGACCTGGCCTGGCGTTTCCTGGATGCCTACCTGCAGCGGGGCGGCGACTACGCGGGCCTGCCGGTGCTGCGCTTCTACGAGGTGTACCGGGCCCTGGTGCGTGCGCTGGTGACCCGCCTGCGCGGGGCCACGGACATGCCGGACTACCTGGCACTCGCGAGCCGCCTGGCCCACGAAGCGGATGGCGCACCTCGCCTCATGATCACGCACGGCCTGTCGGGCTCGGGCAAGTCCACGCTGGCGGCGTCGCTCGTGTCGGCCACCGGATCGATCCGCATCCGCTCGGACGTCGAGCGCAAGCGGCTCTTCGGCCTGTCCGCCCTGGATCGTTCGAACGAGCGCAATCACGAGGTCTATTCGGAGGACGCGACGCGGCGCACCTTCGCGCGCCTGGCGCAGTGCGCCCGTCTCGGCCTGCAGGCGGGGTACCCGGTGATCGTCGATGCGGCCTTCCTGCGGCGCGAGGAGCGGATGGCCTTCCGCGCCCTGGCGGCCGAGCTGCGGGTGCCCTTCGCGATCCTGGCCTGCCGTGCCACGCAAGCCCAGTTGCGGCGGCGGGTGGCGGCGCGTGGTCTGGAGGGCCGGGACGCCTCGGAGGCGACGGTTGCCGTGCTGGAGCGCCAGCTCGCGACGCACGAGCCCCTGGCGCCCAACGAACTCGGCTTCGCGCTCGAGGTCGCCACGGACCAGCCGGTGGACCTGGTCGCACTCGCCGCCCGGTGGATGGCGCGGCGGCACTGAGCGGCCGCGGCGCCTTCACTCCACCGCCAGTGCCCCGGTGGGCTGGCTGACCCGGGTCACCTCGTCCGTCGCCGCCTTCTGCTGCGGCTTGGGTGCCCGCACCAGCAGCACCGGCACGGGCGAGGCGCGCAGGATCTGCTCGGCGCTGCTGCCCATGACGACGCGGCCGACGCCACGTCGTCCGTGGGTGCCTATCACGATCACGTCGGCCGGCCACTGGGCCGCCTCATCGAGGACCCGTTGATGGACGGAGCCGGAGAAGGTATCGCACAGTTGGGCTTCGACTTCGACCCCGGCCGCCTGAGCCGCGTCCCGCCCCTCGGCCAGGATGCGCCGGCCGTTCTCGCGCAGCATGTTGAGCCAGTTGCCGGCATGTCCGGCATAGGCGTCCATGGAGAGGGCGAAGGAGAGGTCGTCGATCACGTGGTAAAGCCGCAGCCGCCCCTGCGAAAGTCTGGCCAGCGCAATGGCTTCCTCCAGGCCTCGCTTCGACGTGGGGCTGCCATCGAGGGGGACAAGAATACGTTGATACATCGCGTGCTCCTGGAACTCGGCTTCAGATGAGACCAGTATGGGCAGCACGTGGCCGTGGACCTTGATCTTGCGCAAGGATGCGCCGCGGGATCGCGGGATCGCGCGATCGTGCGATGGGCGATCAGGATGGATGAGACGGCGGTACCGCTGGTCCGGGCGGTTGGCCCTGCGCGAGGAGGGCCTCCAGCCGATCGATGAAGACGCGCAGCCCGTCGAGGAGGTAGGTGCGCGCCGCGGTGGTCGTCAACCAGGCCGCGCGGTCGACCTCGGGGTAGCGCATCTTCTTGCCCGACCGAGGCGGCCACTCCAGCTCGAAATCGTTCGAGACCAGCGCTGCCGGATCGCCATCGCCTTCGAAGGCCCAGGCCGACACGATCTTGCCCGAGCGCTGGCGCGCTTCGCCGAGCGCCTCGAACCGCGTGCCGACCGCGAAGCCGGTCTCCTCGGCGAACTCCCGGCGTGCCGCCTCGAGCGCGTTTTCCGTGGCCGGGTCGTACTCGCCCTTGGGGAAGGTCCACGCGCCCTCGTCGCGCTTCGCCCAGAAGGGCCCGCCCGGATGGACCAGCAGGACCTCGGGCCGGCCGCTGCGGCGACGGTACATGAGAAGGCCGGCACTGCGTCGTGGCATGGACGCCATTGTGGTCGCGTACGACCACCGGCGCCCCCCCCTTGCCTCAGTCCGCCCGGATATTGTTGGCCTTGACCACGTCGCCCCAGGTCTTGAACTGGGTTCGGACAAGGCTGCCGAGCTCCTCGGGCGTGCCGCCGCCCGGCTCGTCGCCGCGTTCGAGGATGCCCTTCGTGATGGCCTGGTCCTTCATGGCGGTGTTGAGCGCCGCGTTCGCCTTTTTCACGATGTCCTGGGGCAGGTTGGGCGGCCCGAACAGGCCGATGAACGACAGCACCTCGAAATCCTTGAGGCCGGCCTCGGCGGCGGTGGGGACGTCGGGGAAGCTCGGCACGCGCCTGGCGCTGGTCACCAGCAGCGGGCGCAACTGGCCCGACTTGATGAAGGGCGCGATCACCGAGGTGGCATCGAACATCGCATCGAGCCGCCCGGCGATCAGGTCCGTCATGGCGGGGCTGCTGCCCTTGTAGGGCACGTGGTTCATCGACACCTTGCCCAGGCGCTCGCGCAGCAGCTCCATGGTGACGTGCGGCAGCGCGCCGACGCCGCCCGTGCCGTAGTCGATGCCCTTGCCGGCCTTGCTGCGGGCCTTGACCAGCTCGACGAAGTCCGCATAGGTCTTGACCGGCGAAGTGGCCGGCACGGCCAGTACCAGCGCGGACTGCAGCATCACGCCGATCGGTGTGAGCTGGCGCGGGTCGACGAGGCCGATGGTGGTGTAGACGTGCGCGGAGATCGTCATCGAGCCGTTGCCCACCAGCAGCTTGGAGCCGTCGGGCGGCGCCTTCATCACGTCGACCGCGGCCAGGTTGCCGTTGACGCCGGCCTTGTTGTCGATGACCACCGGCTGGCCCAGGCTGTTCTGCAGGCTCGCCAGCAGGACGCGGCCCGCGAAGTCGGTCTGGCCGCCGGGCGGGTAGCCGACCAGGAGGGTGACGGGCTTGGTCGGCCAAGGGGTGGTCTGGGCCCACGCGGTGGGCGCCGCGAGGGCGGCGATGCCGAGTGCCGTGGCGAGCAGGGCACGGCGGCGCGAAGTGGGGGCGGCGAGGGATGTCATGGCGCTCCTGGTCAGGTAAGAGATGGGATAGCGCTATCCTAGGACAGCGCTATCCAAAATCGATAGGGGTTTGCACCTACCGTTTTCCCAAGAGAGAAGGATGAACGGCTGCCAGGGTCTATCGGTGTGGGCTTGGACAACGCTGTCTGATAAAGTCCGGCCAGTCGAACCGTTCCCGCATGCCGCCCCGTTCCGCCCATCCTCGTTCCACCGGCCGCGTCACCCTCGCCGACGTGGCCGCCATTGCCCGCGTCAGCCCGATCACGGTGTCGCGGGCCTTGCGGGGCGAGCGTTCGGTCGATCCGGAGCTGGTCGCCCGCGTCAAGGCGGCCGCCGACCGGCTCGGCTATGTGCCGGACCCGGCGGCGAGGGCGCTGGCCTCGCGCCACAGCACGCACGTCGCGCTGCTGGTGCCCATGCTGTCCAACTCCCTGTTCGTCGACCTGCTCGAAGCCGTGCAGGGCGCGTTGCGCCGAGAGGGCTACCAGACGCTGATCGGCGTCACGCACTATGACGCCGGCGAGGAGGAGCAACTGCTGCGCGAGCAACTGCAGCATCGTCCGGCCGGCCTGCTGGTGACCGGGCTGGAGCAGAGCGAAGGCACGCGCGCGTTGATCCATGGCAGCGGCCTGCCTTGCGTGCACCTGATGGAAACATCCGCCGCCCAAGGCGTGTACAGCGTCGGCTTCTCCCAGGCCGACGCCGGTGCGGCCCTGACCCGCCACCTGCTGGAGCGCGGCCACCGCCGCATCGCCTTCGGCGCCGCCCAGCTCGATGCGCGGACCCTGCAGCGCCTGGCCGGCTGGCGCCGCGAGATGCAGGCGGCCGGTCTGCATTCGCCGACGCTGGAGTGGCTGAACCCGGCGCCTTCGTCGCTCTCGCTGGGCCGCACGATGTTCGAACAGATGATCGCGCAGTCGCCGCCCCTCGATGCGATCTTCTTCTGCAACGACGACCTGGCGCAGGGTGCATTGCTCAGTGCATTGCGGCTTGGCATTTCGGTGCCGGAGCGCATCGCCATCGCCGGGTTCAACGACCTGACGGGCAGCGACCAGATGCTGCCGCCGCTGACGACCGTGCGCACGCCGCGCGCGGAGATCGGGGCGGCTGCGGCGGTGATGCTGCTGGGGCTGATGCGGGGTGAGGTGCCGCCTTCGGCGTGCGTGGATCTGGGGTATGAGGTGGTCGTGCGGCAGAGCAGCTGAGAGGACAGCTGAGAGGACAATGCAGGGCTGGACCAGATCGAATGACACCGAACGAGAACCGCGAAAACACGGGGCTGCAGCCCGATCCGCCTCGCAAGCCGAGCGTTGCCGAGGCCATGCGCGTGTCGGTTGCGCCCATGATGGACTGGACTGATCGGCATTGCCGCTTCTTCCACCGCCTCCTCACCCGCCGCGCGCTGCTCTACACCGAAATGGTGACCACCGGCGCCCTCCTCCACGGCGACGTGCCGCGCCATCTGCGCTTCCATGCCGAGGAACATCCCGTCGCGCTGCAACTCGGCGGCAGCGAGGCGGCGGACCTGGCGCGATGCGCGAAGCTGGGCGAGGACTGGGGCTACGACGAGATCAACCTCAATTGCGGATGCCCCAGTGAACGCGTACAGCGCGGTGCCTTCGGGGCCTGCCTGATGAAGGAGCCACAGCTGGTGGCCGACTGCGTGAAGGCGATGGTGGACGCGGTGAGCGTGCCGGTCACGGTCAAGCACCGCATCGGGGTGGACAAGACCGAGTCCTACGAATTCGTGCGCGACTTCGTCGGGCGGGTGAGCGAGGCCGGCTGCCGCACTTTCATCGTCCATGCGCGCAACGCATGGCTGAAGGGCCTGTCGCCCAAGCAGAACCGCGAGATCCCGCCGCTGCGTTACGAGCTGGTGCACCGGCTCAAGCATGACTTTCCGGACCTGTCGATCGCCATCAACGGCGGCTTTGCCGACGAGGGCGAGATGCAACAGCACCTGCGGCTGCTCGACGGCGTGATGGTCGGGCGCGAGGCCTATCACAACCCCTGGTGGCTGGCGCGCTGGGACGAGGTCTTTTTCCGGGAGGCACCTTCCGCGCTCACGCGCGAAGCGGTGGAAGCAGCGATGTGCGACTACATGGCGCGCGAGGCGGCCGAGCACGGCACGCCCTGGTCCAACATCGCGCGGCACATGCTGGGCCTGCGCAACGGGCTGCCCGGCGCGCGCCGCTGGCGGCAGGTGTGGAGCGACCACCGGCTCAAGGCGCTGCCGCCGCACGAGGTGATGGCGATTGCGCGCGCGGCCGCGCCCGCGCGTGCCGACGAGGACGCCGGGCCGCAGCCGGCGGCGCAGGCACTGCCCTGAGCCGTCCGCCTCGGCGCCTGCCGGCCGGCGAAGTTCAGGCCGCCATCAGCCGCGCCTCGGGCACGTCCTCGATGGTGGTGCGGCGCAGCTCGCGGCGCTCGGCGATGTCGTAGCGCCGGCCGCGGTGCAGGGTGCTGCGGTTGTCCCACATCACCAGGTCGCCCACCTGCCATTCGTGACGGTAGACAAACTCGCGCTGGGTTGCGTGTTCCAGCAGGTCCTGCAGGTACATGCGCGACTCGGCGGTGGGCCAGCCGATGATCTGACGCGCATGCACGCCGACGAAGAGCAGCTTGCGGCCGGAACCGGCATGCGTTTCGACCAGCGGCCAGACGGCGGGCGGGATGGTCTTCTTCTGCTCGTCGGTATAGGCCTCGTCGCCCAGCAGGATGCGGGTGTGCAGGGCGTAGTGTTCGGCGCGCAGGTCCTGCAGCTCGGCCTGGGTGCGCTCGGGCAGCGCGTCGTAGGCCGCGCGCAGGTCGGCGAACTCGGTATTGCCGCCCCAGCTCGGCAGCACCAGCGCGTGCAGCATGGAGTAGGCGGCACGCGGGTTCTGGAAGGAGCTGTCGCTGTGCCAGAGCTGGTTGGCGAAGTTCGACAAGTTCTTGGGCGAGTCGCGGCGTGCGACATTGCCCTCGGCGTCCACGTTGGAGATGTCGATCAGGCGCTCGTCCTCCAGGCGTTCCTGCCGCTTGAAGACCTTCTTGAGGCCCAGGTCCAGGGGGCCGAAGGACTTCGCGAAGTCGATCTGCTGCTGGCCGGTGAGGGGCTGCCCGCGCCACACCAGCACGGCGTACCGGTTCATGGCGGCGTTGATCTGGCGCACCTCGGTGTCGGACAGGGGGCGGGTGATGTCGATGCCGCTGGCTTCGGCGGCGAACAGGGGATGGAGGGGCTTGAGTTCGAGGGGCATGGGGTCGGGTCTTCGTCGGCGTCTGGCTAGGGTGCGGCTGGTGCTGTGGCGTTCATTCGGCCTGGATGCCGGCGTCCTCGATGACGCGGGCCCAGCGTTTCATCTCGGCCTGCACGAAAGCCTCGAACTGCTCGGGCTTGGACGCGACGACCTCCATGCCCTGTTCCTCGATGCGCTTGCGCATGTCGGGCTGACGCAGCACCTTCTCGGTGTCGGCCTGGATCTTCTGAATGATGGCTGCCGGCGTGCCGCGCGGCGCGACGAAGCCGAGCAGGGCGTTGACATGGAAGCCCGGGATGGTCTCGGCCACGGTGGGGTAGTCGAAGCCGGGGACGCGGCGGTCGCCCAGGGTCGCGATCATCTTCATGCGCCCCGCCTTGACGTAGGGCAGCACCGAGAGGAAGGGGTCGACCACGATGTCGATGCGCCCGCCCATCAGCTCGGTGTGGGCCGGCGCGCTGCCCTTGAAGGGCGAGTGCAGCATGTCGAAGCCGGCCTCGCGCTTGAGCAGCTCGGCGCCCAGGTGCGTGGTGCTGCCGGCGCCGGGCGTGCCATAGGTGAGCTTGCCGGGATTCTTCTTGGCGTAGGCGATCAGCTCCGGCAAGGTGTTGAAGGGCGCATCCGGCCGCGCGACCATGGCCAGTTGCAGGTTGGCGATCTGCGTGATGCCCGCGAGATCCTTCAGCGTGTCGTAGGGCAGGGACTTGCGCAGCGAGGGATTGACCGCGAAGGAGGAATTCACCATCCCGAAGGTCAGGCCGTCGGCCGGCGATTTGGCGACGAAATCCGCGCCGATGGCGGTGCCCGCGCCGGGCTTGTAGTCGACGATCACCGGCTGGCCCCAGATGTCCTGCAGCTTCTGGGCGATCAGCCGGCCGACGGTGTCGGTCGGGCCGCCGGGGGCGAAGGGGATGATGATCTTGACCGGACCCTTGGGGTAAGCCTGGGCGGCGGCTTCGCTTGTACCGCCGAGGCCGGCGGCGAGCAAGGCCCCGGTCATCAGGAGCTGGCGGCGGGTGGGGCGAGGAGGAAGGGCTTGTCTCGTCATAGCTGCGATTTAATGGAACAATGTTTCGAAATATGGTCGACCCGCGCTGGGAAGTCAACGATAAAATGAAACATTGTTTTGAAAATTATGACGTCATCGACTGATCAAGGCGGGGAAGTCAGCGCTCTGGCACGGGGTCTGGCGGTGCTGAAAGCGGTCGGCGACGCGTCGGGGCCCTTGAGCAACCGGGAGCTGGCCGAACTGACCGGCATTCCCAAGCCGACGGTCTCGCGCCTGGCCGCCACCTTGGTGGCGAGCGGCTATCTGCGGCAGGCGCCGGAGTCGGAGCGCTTCAGCCTGGGGCCGGCGCTGCTGGACATGAGCAACCGCTTCCTGCGCCATTTCGATCTGCGCACGCTCGCGCGGCCGCACCTCTTGGCGCTGGCCGAGTTCGCCGGCGCCAGCGTGCACCTGGGCGTGCGCGACGGGCTGGACATGCTGATCATCGATTCGATGCGCCCCCGTACCGCCATCATCAGCTCGCGCATCGAGGTGGGCGCGCGCATGACCATTGCGACCTCGGCCTCCGGACGGGCCTACCTGGCGGCGCTGCCGGCCGACGAGCAACGCGAGTTGATGGCGCAGATCAGGCAGGAGAGCGGCGAGAACTGGGCGGCCCTGGAGCTGCGTCTGATGGCCGCGGTGGAGGAATACGCGCGCATGGGCTATTGCAGCTCCTTCGGGGAATGGCACCCGCACATCCACGCGCTGGGCTTTGCGCTGCGCGGCCCGCGCGGCGAGCGCTATTCGGTGAGCTGCGGTGGCCCGGCCTACCTGCTGCCGCGCGAAGCCATGGTCGGACGCGTCGCGCCGAAGCTGCTGGAGACCGTGCAAAAAATCAACGCCGAGCTCGGCGTCGCGTCTCCGGCGGCCTGAGGCGACGCTCAGTTCGCAGCTTCGAGGCCGTTGCGGAAATGCTCCCGCATGCGGGCCATGGCGGCCGCGGGGTCGCGCGCCTTGATCGCCGCCATCACGGCCCGATGCTCCTGCAGCGATTCGGTGATGCGGCCGGCCTTGAACAGCGAGTTGTGGCGATTCAGCTTCATCACCTTGCGCAGGTCCGCCACCATCTGGTCGCGCCAGCGGTTGTCGGCGATGGCCATCACCTGCATATGGAAGCGTTCGTTGATCGCGAAGAACTGTGCACGGTCCACCTGGCCCGGTTGCGCGGCGGCTTCGAGCTCGGCATGCAGGGACTCGAGTTCGGCCAGTTGCGCCGGTGTGGCGCGCTCGGCCACCACGCCGACGGCGTCGCTCTCCAGCAGGCTCAGCAGGTGGTAGACATCGGCGAGGTCCTTCTCCGACACCTCGGTCACGTAGGCACCGCGGCGCACCTTCATCGTCACCAGGCCCTCGGCCGCCAGCACTTTCAAGGCCTCGCGCAGGGGCGTGCGGCTGATCCCGTATTCCTCGGCGAGCTTGAGTTCGTCGATCCAGGCGCCGGGCTCCAGGTCGCGGTTGAAGATGCGCTGGCGCAGCAGCTCCGCCACCTCTTCATAGAGGGCGCGCGGGGTGAGAGTGACGGCTGACATGGCCGAACTTTACCGCAACTCAAGGAGTTTGAATTAATAATTACAGATGGGTTAGACTCGCACAAAGTTTTAACCCCCGCGCTTGGCGCGGATGTCCTTCACCCGAGCCAGACCTCGCAAAGCGGCGCCCATGAGCAGCAAACCCGAACCGAATTTCCGAACCGCCACGCTGGACGACTGGGCCAAGGCTGCTGCCAAATCGGCCCCCGGCGGCGACCTGGCGGCGCTGAACTGGCGCACGCCGGACGGCATCACGGTCAAGCCCCTCTACACGGCAGCCGATCTGCAGGGGCTGAAGTACACCGATACGTTGCCGGGCTTCGAGCCCTACCTGCGCGGCCCGCAGGCCACCATGTACGCGGTGCGGCCATGGACCATTCGGCAGTACGCGGGCTTTTCCACCGCCGAGGAGTCGAACGCCTTCTACCGCAAGGCGCTGGCCGCCGGCGGGCAGGGCGTGAGCGTGGCTTTCGACCTGGCCACCCACCGCGGCTACGACAGCGATCATCCGCGCGTGACCGGCGACGTCGGCAAGGCCGGCGTGGCGATCGACAGCGTGGAGGACATGAAGATCCTGTTCGACCAGATCCCGCTGGACAAGGTCAGCGTCTCGATGACGATGAACGGCGCGGTGCTGCCGGTGCTGGCGGGCTACATCGTGGCGGCGGAGGAGCAGGGGGTGCCGCAGGCGCAACTGTCGGGGACCATCCAGAACGACATCCTCAAGGAGTTCATGGTCCGCAATACCTACATCTTCCCGCCCGAGCCCTCGATGCGGATCATCGGCGACATCATCGCGTACACCGCGCAGAACATGCCGAAGTTCAACTCGATCTCGATCAGCGGCTACCACATGCAGGAGGCGGGCGCCAACCAGGCGCTGGAGCTGGCCTTCACGCTGGCCGACGGCAAGGAGTACGTGAAGACGGCGCTGGCCAAGGGGCTCGACGTCGATGTCTTCGCGGGCCGGCTGAGCTTCTTCTGGGCCATCGGCATGAACTTCTACCTCGAAGTGGCCAAGATGCGCGCGGCGCGCCTGCTCTGGTGCCGGATCATGAAGGAGTTCAACCCCAAGAACCCGAAGAGCCTGATGCTGCGTACCCACTGCCAGACCTCCGGCTGGAGCCTGACGGAGCAGGACCCGTACAACAACGTGGTGCGCACCACCATCGAGGCGATGGCGGCGGTCTTCGGCGGCACGCAAAGCCTGCACACCAATGCGCTGGACGAGGCGATCGCGCTGCCTACCGAGTTCAGCGCGCGCATCGCGCGCAACACGCAGCTCATCATCCAGGAAGAGACCCACATCACGAACGTGATCGACCCCTGGGCCGGCAGCTACATGATGGAGAAGCTCACGCAGGACATGGCGGACGCGGCCTGGGCCATCATCGAGGAGGTCGAGGCCATGGGCGGCATGACGCGCGCGGTCGACAGCGGCTGGGCCAAGCTCAAGATCGAGGCGGCCGCCGCCGACAAGCAGGCGCGCATCGACTCGGGCCAGGACGTGATCGTGGGCGTCAACAAGTACAAGCTGGAGAACGAAGACACGCACGACATCCTGCAGATCGACAACATCAAGGTGCGCGAAAGCCAGGTCGCCCGGCTGAAGTCCGTGCGCGAGAAGCGTGACGGCGCGAAGGTGCAGGCCGCGCTGGACGCGCTGACGGCCGCCGCCGAGAGCGGCGAGGGCAACCTGCTGGCGCTGAGCATCGACGCCGTGCGCCTGCGCGCCACGGTGGGCGAGATCAGCGATGCGCTCGAGAAGGTCTATGGCCGCCACCGCGCCGACACGCAGAAGGTGACCGGCGTCTATGCCGCGGCCTACGACTCGGCCGAGGGCTGGGAGGCGCTGCAGAAGGAGATCGCCGCCTTCGCCGAGGAGCAGGGCCGGCGGCCGCGGGTGATGATCTCCAAGCTGGGCCAGGACGGCCACGACCGCGGCGCCAAGGTGGTGGCCACGGCCTTCGCCGACCTGGGCTTCGACGTCGACATGGGCCCGCTGTTCCAGACGCCGGAGGAATGCGCGCGCCAGGCCATCGAAAACGACGTGCATGCCGTGGGCGTGAGCACCCTGGCCGCGGGCCACAAGACGCTGGTGCCGGCGATCATCGAGGAGCTGAGGAAGCAGGGCGCCGACGACATCATCGTCTTCGTCGGTGGCGTCATTCCGCGGCAGGACTACGAATTCCTCTACGACGCGGGTGTGAAGGGCATCTACGGGCCGGGCACGCCCATTCCGGCCAGCGCCAAGGACGTGCTGGAACAGATCCGCGCGGCGGTCGCGGCTTGAGCATGCCTGCGGCTCGAAGCGGGGTGTCGGTCGAAGCGCTGACCGAGGCCGACGGCCTGCGGCAGCGCCGCGCCATCGCCAAGGCCATCACGCTGCTCGAATCGACGCGTGCCGACCACCGGGTCCAGGCCGACGAACTGCTGACGGCGCTGCTGCCGCGCACCGGCCGGTCGTTCCGCCTGGGCATCTCGGGTGTGCCGGGCGTGGGCAAGTCCACTTTCATCGAGACGCTGGGGCTGCACCTGATCGAGCGGGGGCACCGGGTGGCGGTGCTCACCATCGATCCGTCGTCCACCGTCTCGGGCGGCTCCATCCTGGGCGACAAGACGCGCATGGAACGGCTCTCGGTGCACGAGCGCGCCTACATCCGGCCCAGCCCCTCCAGCGGCACGCTCGGCGGCGTGGCGGAGAAGACGCGCGAGGCCATGCTGGTATGCGAGGCCGCCGGTTACGACGTCGTCATCGTCGAGACAGTCGGCGTGGGCCAGAGCGAGACGGCGGTCTCGGGCATGACCGACATGTTCGTGCTGCTGCAACTGCCCAACGCCGGCGACGACTTGCAGGCCATCAAGAAGGGCGTGATGGAGCTGGCCGACCTGGTGGTCATCAACAAGGCCGACATCGATCCCGATGCGGCGACCCGGGCGCAGGCGCAGATCACCTCGGCGCTGCGGCTGTTCGGGCACCACGGCAATCCGGCCCATGCGCACGTGGCGCATGGCACGGGGCAGGCGGCGCCGGTCCAGTGGCAGCCCAAGGTCATCCAGTTGAGCGCGCTGCACGGCACCGGTGTCGATGCCTTCTGGGAGACGGTGCTGCAGTTCAAGTCGCTCCAGACCGCCAACGGCCGCATGGCGGCCCGCCGGGAAAAGCAGGCGCTCGCCTGGATGTGGGAGCGCATAGACGCCGGGCTCAAGCAGGCCTTCAAGCAGCACCCGAGGGTGCGCGAAATGCTGCCCGAAGCACTGGCGCAGGTGGCAGCGGGCGTGCTGCCGGCCTCCACCGCCGCACGCAATCTGCTCGCCGCCCAGGCCGCGCCGGTGCAAGATCACGAAAACACACGAACCCCTGTCGGAACAACCACTGTCGGAACAGCACCATGAAAGAGATCCTCGATCAACTCGAAAAGCGGCGTGCCCAGGCGCGGCTGGGCGGCGGCCAGAAGCGCATCGACGCGCAGCATGCCAAGGGCAAGCTGACCGCGCGCGAGCGCATCGAGCTGCTGCTGGACGACAACACCTTCGAAGAATGGGACATGTTCGTCGAGCACCGCTCCAGCGACTTCGGCATGGACCAGACCAAGATCCCCGGCGACGGCGTCGTGACGGGCTACGGCATGATCAACGGCCGCCTGGTGTTCGTCTTCAGCCAGGACTTCACCGTCTTCGGCGGCGCGCTCAGCGAGGCGCATGCCGAGAAGATCTGCAAGGTGATGGACCAGGCGATGAAGGTGGGTGCGCCGGTCATCGGCCTGAACGACTCGGGCGGTGCGCGCATCCAGGAGGGCGTGGCCTCGCTCGGAGGCTATGCCGAGGTGTTCCAGCGCAACGTGATGGCCTCGGGCGTGGTGCCGCAGATCAGCATGATCATGGGCCCCTGCGCGGGCGGCGCGGTGTACTCGCCGGCGATGACCGACTTCATCTTCATGGTCCGCGACAGCTCCTACATGTTCGTCACCGGCCCGGACGTGGTGAAGACCGTGACGCACGAGGACGTGACGGCCGAAGAGCTGGGCGGCGCTTCCACGCACACCACCAAGAGCGGCGTGGCCGACATGGCCTTCGAGAACGACGTGGAGGCGCTGATGATGCTGCGCCGCCTCTACAACTACCTGCCGCTGAACAACCGCGAAAAGGCCCCGGTGCGGCCCAGCGGCGACCCGGCCGACCGCGCGGATGTCTCGCTCGACACGCTGGTGCCCGACAACCCGAACAAGCCCTACGACATCAAGGAGGCCATCACCAAGGTGGTGGACGATGGCGAGTTCTTCGAGCTGCAGCCGGACTACGCGAAGAACATCGTGATCGGCTTCGCACGCATGGACGGGCAGAGCGTGGGCATCGTGGCCAACCAGCCGCTGGTGCTGGCGGGCTGCCTGGACATCAAGTCCTCCATCAAGGCGGCGCGCTTCGTGCGCTTCTGCGATGCCTTCAACATCCCGGTGGTGACCTTCGTGGACGTGCCGGGCTTCATGCCCGGCACCAGCCAGGAGTACGGCGGCATCATCAAGCACGGCGCCAAGCTGCTCTATGCCTATGCGGAGTGCACGGTGCCGAAGATCACGGTGATCACCCGCAAGGCCTATGGCGGCGCCTACGACGTGATGGCCTCCAAGCACCTGCGCGGCGACGTCAACCTGGCCTGGCCGCGCGCCGAGATCGCGGTGATGGGCGCCAAGGGCGCGGTGGAGATCATCTTCCGCGAAGACAAGAACGACCCCGAGAAGCTGGCCGCCCGCGAGGCCGAGTACAAGGCCCGCTTCGCCAACCCTTACGTGGCCGGCACGCGCGGCTACATCGACGACGTGATCCTGCCCAGCGAGACGCGCAAGCGCATCTGCCGCAGCTTGGTCATGCTGCGCGAGAAAAAACTGGAAAACCCGTGGCGCAAGCACGGCAATATCCCCCTTTGAGGCGAGGAGAGAAGAACATGTTCAAGAAGATCCTGATCGCGAACCGTGGTGAGATCGCCTGCAGAGTGATCAAGACGGCGAGGAAGATGGGCATCGCCACGGTCGCCGTGTATTCCGACGCCGACAAGGACGCGCGCCACGTTGAGCTGGCCGACGAGGCCGTGCACATCGGCGCCGCGCCCAGCCGCGAAAGTTATCTGCAAGCCGACCGCATCATCGCGGCCTGCAGGAAGACCGGCGCGGAGGCGGTGCATCCGGGCTACGGCTTCCTGTCGGAGAACGAGGGCTTCGCCAGGAAGGTCGAGGAGGAGGGCATCGTCTTCATCGGCCCGAAGCATCATTCGATCGCGGCCATGGGCGACAAGATCGCCTCCAAGAAACTGGCCGGCGAGGCCCGGGTCAACACCATCCCCGGCTGGAACGACGCGATCGACACGGCAGAGCGTGCGGTGGAGATCGCACGCGACATCGGCTACCCCGTGATGATCAAGGCCTCGGCCGGCGGTGGCGGCAAGGGCTTGCGCGTGGCCTTCAACGACAAGGAGGCCTTCGACGGTTTCACTTCCTGCCGCAACGAGGCGCGCAACAGCTTCGGCGACGACCGCGTGTTCATCGAGAAGTTCGTCGAGGAGCCGCGTCACATCGAGATCCAGGTTCTGGGCGACGCGCACGGCAACGTGATCTACCTCAACGAGCGCGAATGCTCGATCCAGCGCCGCCACCAGAAGGTGATCGAGGAGGCGCCTTCGCCGTTCATCAGCGACGTGACGCGCAAGGCCATGGGCGAGCAGGCGGTGGCGCTGGCCAAGGCGGTGAACTACCAGAGCGCGGGCACGGTGGAGTTCGTGGTCGGC
The DNA here is from genome assembly GCF_039541515.1 of Variovorax defluvii. Classification (NCBI taxonomy): domain Bacteria; kingdom Pseudomonadati; phylum Pseudomonadota; class Betaproteobacteria; order Burkholderiales; family Comamonadaceae; genus Variovorax; species Variovorax defluvii. Next base: position 451,087 of record NZ_BAABGJ010000080.1, on the reverse strand, counting down.
AAGGACCAGAGCTTCTACTTCCTGGAAATGAACACACGGCTGCAGGTGGAGCATCCCGTGACGGAGGCGATCACGGGCTTGGACCTGGTCGAGCTGATGATCCGCGTGGCAGCCGGGGAGAAACTGCCGCTGGCGCAGAAGGACGTGCAGCGCAACGGCTGGGCGATCGAATGCCGCATCAACGCGGAAGACCCCTTCCGAAACTTCCTGCCGTCGACCGGCCGGTTGGTCCGCTTCCAGCCGCCGAAGGAGACCATGTTCTCCGCCGACACCGAGAATTTGTACGGCGTGCGCGTGGACACCGGCGTCTATGACGGCGGCGAGATCCCGATGTACTACGACTCGATGATCGCGAAGCTGATCGTGCACGGGCGCGACCGCAAGCACGCGATCGCGATGATGCGCGAGGCGCTCAACGGCTTCGTCATTCGCGGCATCAGCAGCAACATCCCCTTCCAGGCGGCGCTCCTGGCGCATCCGAACTTCGTCAGCGGAGCCTTCAACACGGGCTTCATCGCCGAGCACTACGGCAAGGGCTTTCATGCGGAGGACGTTCCGCACGACGACCCGGACTTCCTGGTTGCGCTGGCGGCCTACATGCACCGGCGCTACCGGGCGCGGGCCTCGGGCATCAGCGGTCAGCTGTCGGGCCACGGCGTGAAGGTGGGCGAGAAGTTCGTGGTGGTCGCGCTCGATCCGAAGGGGCAGCATGTTCATACCCCGGTGACGGTGACCGACTTCCACCAGCCGACCGGTGCCAGCGCCGTCACGGTGGGCTCGAACACCTACAAGATCGACAGCCAGGCGCCGCTGGGCAACATCCGCGTCGAGGGTTCGGTCAATGGCCGCGGATTCACCGCGCAGGTCGAGCGCGGGGCGGGCAAGAACCCGCTGGCATTGCGCATCGCGCACAACGGCCGGCAGGTCGAGGCCATGGTGCTGTCGCCGCTGGGCGCGCGGCTGCTGGAGCTCATGCCCTACAAGGCACCGCCGGACCTGAGCAAGTTCCTCATGTCCCCGATGCCTGGTCTGCTGGTCGAGGTCTCGGTGCAGCCAGGCCAGCAGGTGCAAGCCGGCGAGAAGCTGGCGGTGATCGAGGCCATGAAGATGGAGAACGTGCTCTTCGCCACGCAGGACGGCGTGGTGGGCAGCATCAATGCCGCCAAGGGCGAGTCGCTCGCGGTGGACCAGGTCATCCTGGAATTCGCTTGAAGGGGGTGCGCGCATGAGCACGACATCGACGGCGGAGCGGCCCTTCAAGGTGCTCGGCATCCAGCAGATCGCGATCGGCGGAGCTGACAAGACGCGGCTCCAGACGCTCTGGGTCGAGATGCTGGGCCTCGAGCGCACCGGCATCTTCCGCAGCGAGCGGGAGAACGTGGACGAGGACATCTGCGCGATCGGCACCGGCCCCTTCAAGGTCGAGGTCGACCTGATGCAGCCCCTGGACCCGGAGAAGAAGCCGGCGGTGCATGCCACGCCGCTGAATCACGTGGGGCTGTGGATCGACGACCTGCCGGCGGCGGTCGGCTGGCTCAGCGCGCAGGGCGTGCGCTTTGCGCCGGGCGGCATCCGCAAGGGGGCGGCGGGCTTCGACATCTGCTTCCTGCATCCCAAGGGGAACGAGGAGTTTCCGGTCAGCGGCGAGGGCGTGCTGATCGAACTGGTGCAGGCGCCGCCCGAGGTGGTGAAGGCTTTCGCAGCTTTGGCGGCGGCCTGAGAGCCTGAGACGAGACCTGGCTCAGACGCCCGGCCGGCGCCAGATCGCCAGCGTGGCGGCCAGCATCCACATGCCGGCGGCGCAGCCGCGGTTGAGCATGCGCAGGCCGCGACGCGAGAGCCAGCGCACCGCCTGCGTGCCGGCGGCGGCATAGCCCAGCATGATGCAGGTGTCGATGGCGATGAAGGCGGCGCCGAGCACCAGGTACTGCGGGCCCTGGGGGCTGGCGAGGTCGATGAACTGGGGCAGGAAGGCGGCGAAGAAGAGCAGCGCCTTGGGGTTGGACAGCGCCACCGTCAGGCTGCGCAGGAAGGCGACGCGCCCGGACAGGACGTCGGCGGGCGAGGCCGCCAGCGCAGCGCGGATGTCGACCGGCGGGCTGCGCCACATCTTGATGCCGAGCCAGACCAGGTAGGCGACGCCCGCGGCCCGCAGTGCGTCGAAGAGCCACTCGGAGGCCGCCAGCAGCGAGCCCAGGCCCAAGGCGACGATCGTGATCAGGATGGCCGAGCCGGCGGACGCCCCGGCGATCCCACAGACGGCGGCACGCATGCCGCCGGCGATGCCGTTGGACATGGCCAGCAGCATGGTCGGACCGGGCGTGATCGCCAGCACGACGGAGGCGGCCAGGTAGAGGAGCAGCGTGTCGAGGGTCATGGGCGCTTCCTGGTGACGGGGGCGGATGCAGCGGCGCGCGCGCGGGCGAGGGCTGCTTCGACGACGCTGCGCTTGCGCTCGGTGGCTGTTGCCGCTTCGGCGGGCGCGGCTGCCGACGCGGCAGGTCGAGGCTCATCGTTGTCGTGGCGGCGCCGGTGGGCATCGTAGCGCCTTCGCGCTTCGTCGGCCTGCGACTGCGACCAGGCCTGCCACCCGGTGTCGCCGGGCGTGACCACCTCGAGCGAGATGCAGTCGACCGGGCAGACGGGGATGCACAGCTCGCAGCCGGTGCAATGGGCCTCGATCACGGTGTGCATGCGCTTGTGGATGCCCAGGATTGCATCGGTCGGGCAGGCATCCAGGCACAGAGTGCAACCGATGCACCAGGCCTCGTCGATCACGGCCATCGCCCGCGGACCTTCCGTGCCGAACTCGGGGTCGATGGGGCGCACGGCTTGCCCGGTGATGGCGGACAAGCGGGCCACGCCCTCAACGCCGCCGGGCGGGCATTGGTGGATGCCGGCTTCGCCGTCTGCGATGGCCCGGGCGTAGCCGGCGCAATCCGCATAGCCGCAACGCGTGCATTGCGTCTGCGGCAGTGCGTCGAGGATGCGCGCGGCCAGCGCGTTCACGGCTATTTCGCGGCGCCGCGCGTCCGGCGCGCAGGCGCGGACTTGCGCGCGGGCGCAGACTTGCGTGCCGCCGCCGCCGGCACCTTGGCCGAGGCCTTGATCGTGTCTTCCGCGGTCACGCCGCTGCGGCCGGCCGGTTTCTGCGGCTTGTCGTTCGCGATGATGAAGGCCTTGACCTCCGGATACACCTTCTCGCGCCAGCGGCGGCCGCTGAAGATGCCGTAGTGGCCGGCACCCTTGACCTCGTAGTGGCGCTGGTGCTCGGGCGAAATGCCCGTGCACAGCTCGTGTGCGGCGCGCGTCTGGCCTGCGCCGGAGATATCGTCCAGCTCGCCTTCGACGGTCAGCAGGGCGGTGGAGTGGATGTCTTGCGGGCGCACGCGCTCCAGCACGCCCTCGGGGTTGCGCACGTCCCAGGTGCCATTGACCAGGTCGAAATCCTGGAAGACGGTGCGAATTGTCTCGAGATAGTAGTCCGCGTCCATGTCGAGCACCGCGTTGTACTCGTCATAGAACTTGCGGTGGGCCTCGGCGCTGGCATCGTCGCCCTTGATCAGGTCCTTGAAGTAGTCGTAGTGGCTGCTGGCATGGCGATCCGGGTTCATCGCCACGAAACCGGTGTGCTGCAGGAAGCCCGGGTAGACGCGCCGCCCGGCGCCCGGGAAGCCCTGGGGCACGCGGTAGATCACGTTGTTCTCGAACCACTCGTAGCTTTTGTTCATCGCCAGGTTGTTGACCGCGGTCGGCGACTTGCGGGCATCGATGGGGCCACCCATCATGGTCAGCGACAGGGGCAACTTCTCGCCGCGGCTTGCCATCAGCGATACGGCCGCCAGGACCGGCACGGTGGGTTGGCACACGCTGATCACATGGCAGTTGCCGTACTGCTTCTGCAGATGGCGGATGAATTCCTCGACATAGTTGATGTAATCGTCGAGGTGGAACTCGCCCTCCGACAGGGGCACGAGGCGCGCGTTGATCCAGTCCGTGATGTAGACCTTGTGGTCCTGCAGCATGGTGCGCACCGTGTCGCGCAGCAGCGTGGCGTAGTGGCCCGACAAGGGGGCCACGATCAGGACCACCGGCTGGCCCTTGAGGGTCTGCAGGGTGTGGGGGTCGTCGGTGAAGCGCTTGAAGCGGCGCAGCTGGCAGAAGGGCTTCTCGATCTCCACGACTTCCTGGATGACGACGTCGTCGTTGTCGACGCGGGCCGTCTTGATGTCGAACTCGGGCTTCTCGTAGTCCTTGCCCAACCGGTGAAGGAGGTCGTAGCCGGCAGCCACGCGCTGCGCCATCGGCACCTGGCCAAAGATGCCGCCTTGCCCGTAAAGCTTGGAAGCGGCCTGCGCGAAATCGGCAAAAGGCTCCATCAGGGAGCGCTGCGCTTCGTAGAGGTGGTAGAGCATGGGCAGAATGTCAACGGATGTTGCAATGCAATATAGCAGCAGCAACCCCGGATGTGGTAGGCAGAAATGCCGAAAACGGGGCGCCCTGAAGCGCCCCCGCGAGCCGGTTTCAGAGCACCTTCGCGATGCTCTGGCAGACGTAGTCGATGTTCTTGCTGTTGAGCGCGGCGACGCACATGCGGCCGGTGTCGGTGCCGTAGACGCCGAACTCCTGGCGCAGGCGCACCATCTGGTCCTTGCTCAGGCCCGAGTAGCTGAACATGCCGATCTGGTCGGTGATGAAGCTCATGTCCTGCTTCACGCCCGCGGCCTTCAGGCCGTCGACCAGCTTGTGGCGCATCAGCTTGATGCGGTCGCGCATCTCGCCGAGTTCTTTCTCCCACAGCGTGCGCAGCGCGGGCGTGCTCAGCACGGCCGCCACCACTGCGCCGCCGTGAGTCGGCGGGTTGCTGTAGTTGGTGCGGATCATGATCTTGAGCTGGCTCAGCACGCGCGCCGCCTCGTCCTTGTTTTCGCACAGGACGGAGAGGGCGCCGACGCGCTCGCCGTAGAGGCTGAAGCTCTTGGAGAAGGAGGTCGAGACGAAGAAGTTGAGGCCGGCGGCGACGAACTTGCCGATGGCCGCGCCGTCCTCCTGGATGCCATAGCCGAAGCCCTGGTAGGCCATGTCGAGGAAGGCGACGAGGTTGCGGGCCTTCACCGCGCCCACCACCTGGTCCCATTGGTCGGCGCGAATGTCGTAGCCGGTGGGGTTGTGGCAGCAGGCATGCAGCACGACGATGGTTCCGGCCGGGGCGGCGTTGAGCGCGTTCAGCATGCCGTCAAAGTCGATGCCGCGCCTGGCGGCGTCGTAGTAGGGGTACTCCTCGACCACGAAGCCGGCCTGGGTGAACAGGGCGCGGTGGTTCTCCCAGCTCGGGTTGCTGATCAGCACCTTGGCGTTCGGGTTGAGCTTCTTGAGGAAGTCCGCGCCGACCTTGAGGCCACCGGTGCCGCCCAGGCCCTGGATGGTGGCGACGCGGCCGGATTTGACCGGTTCGCTGTCGGGGCCGAACACGAGACCCTTGACGGCGTCGTCATAGGCCACGATGCCGTCGATGGGCAGGTAGCCGCGCGCCTTGGGCGACTTGATCATGTCTTCCTCGACCGCCTGGACGCAGCGCAGAAGCGGGAGCTTGCCGTTGTCGTCGTAGTAGACGCCGACGCCGAGATTGACCTTGTTGGGATTGGTGTCGGCCGCGAATTGCTCGTTGAGGCCCAGGATCGGGTCGCGTGGCGCCATCTCGACGGCGGTGAACATTGACATGGGAAGAAGTCCTTTGGGGGTGATGCTGTGCGCCCCGGCTGCACCCGGGTCTGCGCCTGACTCGCGGCTGGGTTAGCCTATCGAGTTCGCTTGAATTTTACCGGCCGAGCCGCACATCACCTGGACCGCCATGCCTGAAACCACCGAAGTCATCACGGATCCGCCCCATGCCGAGCCCGTGGGGCCCGTGAAGCAGGGCGAGTTCGTCCGCTTCCCGGATTCCCCGTTCGAGCTCTATCAGCCCTACCCGCCGGCCGGCGACCAGCCTGCCGCGATCGCCGGCCTGGTCGAGGGTGTGCGCGACGGCGAGGTGTTCCAGACACTGCTGGGCGTGACCGGCTCCGGCAAGACCTACACCATGGCCAACGTGATCGCCCGGCTCGGCCGGCCGGCAATCGTGTTCGCGCCCAACAAGACGCTCGCGGCGCAGCTCTACAGCGAGTTCCGGGAGTTCTTCCCCAAGAACGCGGTCGAGTACTTCGTCAGCTACTACGACTACTACCAGCCAGAGGCCTATGTCCCGCAACGCGACCTGTTCATCGAGAAGGACAGTTCGATCAACGAGCACATCGAGCAGATGCGCCTGTCGGCCACCAAGAGCGTGCTGGAGCGGCGCGACACGGTGATCGTCGCCACCGTGAGTGCCATCTACGGCATCGGCACGCCGGAGGACTACACGCAGATGCGCTTCATCATGCGCATCGGCGACAAGATCGGCCAGCGCGACGTGATCTCGCGGCTGATCCGCATGCAGTACACGCGCAACGAGCAGGACTTTTCGCGCGGCACCTTCAGGGTGCGGGGCGACACGATCGACGTGTTCCCGGCCGAACACAGCGAGCTGGCGATCCGCATCGAGCTCTTCGACGACGAAATCGAGTCGCTGCAGCTGTTCGATCCGCTCACCGGGCGCATCCGGCAAAAGATCCCGCGCTTCACCGTCTATCCGTCGAGTCACTACGTGACGCCGCGCGACAAGGTGCTGAACGCGGTGGAGACCATCAAGCTCGAGCTCGACCAGCGGCTCAAGGAGCTGGTGGGCGACGGCAAGTTGGTCGAGGCGCAACGCTTGGAGCAGCGCACGCGCTTCGACCTGGAAATGCTGGCGGAGATCGGCCACTGCAAGGGCATCGAGAACTACACGCGCCACCTCTCGGGGGCGGCGCCGGGCGAGCCGCCGGCCACACTGACGGACTACCTGCCGAAGGACGCCCTCATGTTCCTCGACGAAAGCCACCAGATGATCGGCCAGCTCAGCGCCATGTACAACGGCGACCGGGCGCGCAAGACCACGCTGGTGGAGTACGGCTTCCGGCTGCCGTCCGCGCTGGACAACCGGCCGCTCAAGTTTGATGAATTCGAGACCCGCATGCGGCAGTGCATCTTCGTCTCTGCCACGCCGGCGCAGTATGAGAAGGACCATGCCGGCAACGTGGTCGAGCAGCTGGTGCGGCCGACCGGGCTGATCGACCCCGAAGTCGAGGTCCGGCCCGCCACCCACCAGGTGGATGACGTGCTGCAGGAAATTCGGCTCCGCGTCGAGAAGAGCGAACGCGTCCTGATCACCACCCTGACCAAGCGCATGGCCGAGCAGCTCACGGACTACCTGGGCGACAACGGCGTCAAGGTGCGCTACCTGCACAGCGACGTTGACACGGTCGAGCGAGTCGAGATCCTGCGCGACCTGCGGCTGGGCGCCTTCGACGTGCTGATCGGCATCAACCTGCTGCGAGAGGGCCTGGACATCCCCGAGGTGTCGCTGGTGGCGATTCTCGACGCGGACAAGGAAGGTTTTCTGCGCGCGGAGCGTTCGCTGATCCAGACCATCGGCCGCGCCGCCCGGAATATGCACGGCAAGGCCATCCTCTACGCCGACCGGATCACGGATTCGATGCAGAAGGCCATCGGCGAGACCGAGCGCCGCCGTGCGCGACAGATCGCCTACAACCAGGAACACGGCATCACGCCGCGGAGCATCGTCAAGCAGGTTCGCGACTTGATCGACGGGGTCTACAGCGAGAAAAGCAGCAAGGAAAGCGCAAAGCGGGAACTCGAGCGCGCCAAGGTGGAGGACATGTCGGAAAAGGACATCGCCCGCGAGATCAAGCGCCTCGAGAAGCAGATGCTGGAACATGCGCGCAACCTCGAATTCGAGAAAGCCGCCCGCGTGCGCGACCAACTTGCGCTCCTGCGCGAACAGGCTTTCGGCGCCCCCGGAAAGGACAGCATCGGCCCCGACCTGGCCACCTGATCTGGTTCTCCGATTGCCCCTCTCGGCCTGCAATGGGGTTTACCCGAGCAGGTCGGAGGGGCTTCTGTTATACTTGACCGAATTACTCAAGAACAAGAGAACTTCGCGATGAAGGACCGGCTCTTACCAACTGGATTGCACAGTTGAGGACCGGGAAGGGCGGAGACGGTGTCACCGAAGCTCACGAAGCCTTGGTGTCTTTTTAACGGTAAGCACTCATAGGAGCTTGCGATGCGTCTCACTACCAAAGGCCGTTTTGCGGTCACAGCCATGATCGACCTGGCTCTTCGCCAGAACTCCGGTCCGGTCACGCTGGCCGCGATCAGCCAGCGGCAGCAGATCTCCCTGTCGTACCTGGAACAGTTGTTCGGCAAGCTTCGCCGTCATGAGCTGGTCGAGTCGACGCGCGGCCCCGGCGGTGGTTACTCGTTGGGCCGAAAGGCATCGGAAATCACCGTCGCCGACATCATTGTTTCCGTCGATGAGCCCATCGATGCCACCCAGTGCGGCGGCAAGGAAAACTGCCTGGGCGAGGCCGGCCGTTGCATGACCCACGAACTGTGGGCGTCGTTGAACCAACGCATGGTGGAGTTTCTGGACTCCGTCACTTTGCAGAAGCTGGTCGACGATCAGATCGCCAAGGGCGTCCAGGTCGAGAACAAGCCGGCGGTGAAGCGGGCGATTTCCAGCCAACCGGTGGTCAAGCCGATCCGGGTCAATGCGCCCAATTCGGTCTTCGCCCTGGGCAACGCTTTCGCCAAGTCCTGAATGATGGCTTGATTCGTTGGCGCCTACGGGCGTCACCCTCTGAATCCGATTCCCCCAAAGAACAGCCAACCCCCACGCCAGCAAGAGCCAGCCATGGATGTCACCCCCCATTTCCCGATCTATCTCGACTACGGTGCGACGACGCCGGTCGACCCGCGCGTGGTCGACGCGATGATTCCCTGGTTGCGCGAGCATTTCGGCAACCCCGCATCGCGCAGCCACGCCTGGGGCTGGGAAGCGGAAGAGGCGGTCGAGAAGGCGCGTGCCCACGTGGCTGATCTGATCGGCGCCGACCCGCGTGAAATCGTCTGGACCTCGGGCGCCACCGAGTCCGACAACTTGGCGCTCAAGGGTGCGGCCCATTTCTACAAGAGCAAGGGCAAGCACCTGATCACCGTCAAGACAGAGCACAAGGCGGTGCTCGACACGATGCGCGAGTTGGAGCGCCAGGGCTTCGAGGTGACCTACCTGGACGTGCGGGAAGACGGCTTGCTCGACCTCGAGACCTTCAAGGCTGCCATCCGGCCCGACACCATCCTCGCCAGCGTGATGTTCGTGAACAACGAGATCGGCGTAATCCAGGACGTGGTCGCGCTGGGCAAGCTCTGCCGCGAGAAGGGTGTGATCTTCCACGTCGATGCAGCGCAGGCGACCGGCAAGGTCGAAATCGACCTCAAGACCCTGCCGATCGACCTGATGAGTCTGGCTTCGCACAAGACCTACGGCCCCAAGGGCATCGGAGCGCTGTACGTGCGCCGCAAGCCCCGCGTACGGCTGGAAGCCCAGATGCACGGTGGAGGGCACGAGCGCGGCATGCGCTCCGGCACCCTGCCGACCCACCAGATTGTCGGCATGGGTGAGGCCTTCCGCATCGCCAAGCTGGAGATGGCGGACGACATCGCCAAGGCGCGCGCCCTGCAGCAGCGCATGCTGGAGGGTCTGAAGGACGTCGAGCAGGTCTTCATCAACGGAGACCTCACACACCGCGTGCCGCACAACCTCAACATGAGTTTCAACTATGTCGAGGGCGAGTCCCTGATCATGGGCATCAAGGGCATCGCGGTGTCCAGCGGCTCGGCCTGCACATCGGCCAGTCTGGAGCCCAGTTACGTGCTGCGCGCGCTGGGCCGCAGCGACGAGCTGGCGCACAGCAGCCTGCGCATGACCTTCGGCCGCTTCACGACCGAGGAAGAGATCGATTACGCGGTTGCGACCATCAAGCACAACGTCGCCAAGCTGCGCGAGCTGAGCCCCTTGTGGGAGATGTTCCAGGACGGCATCGACATCAGCACGATCCAGTGGTCGGCGCATTGAACACAGACTGAGAGGTACCCCACATGGCATATTCATCCAAGGTCATCGACCACTACGAAAATCCCCGCAACGTCGGCTCGTTCGAGAAAAGCGACGAGTCGGTGGGCACCGGCATGGTCGGCGCCCCGGCGTGCGGCGACGTCATGAAGCTGCAGATCAAGGTCAACCCGCAGACGGGCGTGATCGAGGACGCGCGCTTCAAGACCTACGGCTGCGGTTCGGCGATCGCCTCGTCCTCGCTGGTGACCGAATGGGTCAAGGGCAAGACGCTCGACGAGGCGGCGGCGCTCAAGAATGCGCAGATCGCCGAAGAGCTGGCATTGCCGCCCGTCAAGATTCACTGCTCGATCCTGGCGGAAGACGCGATCAAGGCCGCGGTCAACGACTACAAGTCCAAGCACGGCGACGTCGCCAAGACGGCATCCGCTCACTGACATGGCTGTGACCCTGACCGAAGCCGCCGCGCGCCACGTCACCCGCTACCTCGGCAAGCGAGGCAAGGGGCTGGGCGTGCGGCTGGGCGTCAAGACCACCGGCTGCTCGGGCCTCGCCTACAAGCTCGAGTACGTGGACGAGATGGCGCCGGAAGACGTGGTCTTCGAGGACCACGGCGTGAAGGTGCTGGTCGACCCGAAGAGCCTGGCCTATATCGACGGCACCCAGTTGGACTTCGTTCGCGAGGGGCTCAACGAGGGCTTCAAATTCAACAACCCGAACGAGCGAGACCGCTGCGGTTGCGGCGAAAGCTTCCGTATCTGACCCGCCCTTACGTCCGAGCCGCCACTACCCGGTCATGGGCTGGCGGCTTTTTGACGCCATGAACCTGAACGACACCGATTTCGAACTCTTCGACGTGCCGGCGACCTTCGCGCAGGACCGCGCCGCGCTGGATGCGCGTTGGAAGGAATTGCAGCGCGAAGCGCACCCGGACCGCTTCGCGGCGCAGGGCCCTTCGGCGCAGCGCGTGGCCATGCAGTGGTCGGTGCGTATCAACGAGGCCTATCAGCGGCTGAAAGACCCGATCAAGCGTGCGAGCTATCTGTGCGCTCTGAATGGCCATCCCATCGACGCCGAGAAAAACACGGCCATGCCGGCCGACTTCCTCATGCAGCAGATGGAATGGCGCGAGGAGCTCGACGAGGCCAAAGACGCCGCCGCGATCGACCGGCTGCGCGCGCACGTCGAGGCCGGCCGTGCGCGTGCGCTGTCGTCGCTCGACTGGCTGATCGACGAGAAGGGCGACCATGCCGGCGCGGCGAAGCAGGTGAGAGCCCTTATGTTCATCGAGCGCTTTGCCGAGGACGTCGAGGCCAAGGCCGATCGGTGGGGACAATAACGCCATGGCATTGCTCCAGATTTCAGAACCCGGCCAGGCACCGGACCCGCACAAGCGCCGCATCGCCATCGGCATCGATCTCGGCACCACGCACTCGCTCGTGGCTGCCGTGCGCAACGGCGTGGCCGAGTGCCTGCCCGATGCCGCAGGGCGCGTCATCCTGCCCTCGGCCGTGCGCTATCTCGACAAGGAGCGCCGGCAGATAGGCTTCGACGCGCTCCATGCGCGCACCGCCGACCCGGGGAATGTCATCACCTCGGTCAAGCGCCTGATGGGCCGTGGCCTGCAGGACGTCTCGAACCGCGAGGCCATCGCCTACCGCCTGTCCGGCGACGCCGGGATGGTGCAGGTGCAGACCGCCGCCGGGCCCAAGTCTCCGGTGGAGGTGAGCGCCGAGATCCTTGCGACCCTGCGCTTCCGCGCCGAGGACACCTTCGACGACGAGATCTACGGCGCCGTCATCACTGTGCCGGCCTACTTCGACGAAGGCCAGCGCCAGGCGACCAAGGATGCGGCCCAGCTCGCCGGGATCAACCTGCTGCGCCTGATCAGCGAGCCGACCGCGGCGGCCATCGCCTATGGCCTGGACAACGCGAGCGAGGGCGTCTACGCCGTCTACGATCTCGGCGGCGGCACCTTCGACATCTCGATCCTGCGCCTGACGCAGGGCGTGTTCGAGGTCATTGCCACGGGCGGCGACTCGGCGCTCGGGGGGGATGACTACGACCACGCGCTGGCCAACGTCGCGCTGAGCCAGGCGGGTCTTCAGGCCCGCAGCGATGCCGACAAGGCGGCGCTGCTGACGGCGGCGCGGGCCGCCAAGGAGGCCTTGACGGACGCCGAGACGACCACCATGGCGGCCGAGCTGTCCGAAGGGGCGTTGAAGGTCGACATCTCGCGCGCCCAGTTCGAGGCCGCCACCGATGCCCTGACCGCTCGCACCCTGGCCGCCGTGCGCAAGGCACTGCGCGACGCGCGCCTGCGGCCGGCCGAACTGCAAGGCGTCGTGCTGGTCGGGGGCGCGACGCGCATGCCCCAGATCCGCCGTGCCGTCGCCGGTCTCTTCGACCGCGAACCCCTGACCAATCTGAATCCGGACGAGGTCGTCGCACTTGGCGCCGCGATCCAGGCCAACCAGCTCGCCGGCAACAGCGGCGCGGACGATCTTCTCCTGCTCGACGTGATTCCCTTGTCGCTCGGCATCGAAACCATGGGGGGGCTCGTCGAGCGCATCGTGCCGCGCAACCAGACCATCCCGACGGCGATGGCGCAGGACTTCACCACCTACCAAGACGGCCAGACCGCGCTGGCGCTGCACGTGGTGCAAGGCGAACGCGACCTGGTGGCCGACTGCCGTAGCCTGGCGCGCTTCGAGCTGCGCGGCATTCCGCCGATGGCTGCCGGCGCGGCGCGCATCCGCGTCACCTTCACCGTCGATGCCGACGGCCTGCTCAGCGTAGGTGCCAGGGAGCAGACCAGTGGCGTGGAGGCCAGCGTGAAAGTCAAGCCTTCCTATGGCCTGTCCGACGATCAGATCGCCAAGATGCTGCAAGACAGCTTTTCCACCGCGCAGCAGGACATGCAGGCGCGTGCGCTGGTCGAGGCCCGCGTGGATGCCGACCGCATGCTGCTGGCCACGCGCAGCGCCCTCGATGCCGACGGCGACCTTCTCACGGCCGAGGAGCGTGAGGCCATCGACTCGCTGATGGCGGCGCTGCAAAGTGCGCGCGCCTCGTCCGACACCGCCGCCATCGAAGCGGCGACGAAGGCTCTGGCCGACGGCACCGAAGCCTTCGCCGCGCAGCGCATGAACGCGGGCATTGCACGCGCGCTCGCGGGCCGCAAGATCGAATCCCTGTAGAGCACGCATGCCCACGATCAAGATTCTTCCCCACGCCGAGTACTGCCCCGAGGGCACGGAGATCACCGCGCCCGCCGGCACCTCGATCTGCGAGGCGCTGCTCGAGAACCATATCGATATCGAGCATGCCTGCGAGATGAGCTGCGCCTGCACCACTTGCCACGTGATCGTGCGAAAGGGCTTCGAGTCGCTCAACGAGGCGGAGGAGGGCGAGGAAGACCTCCTCGACCGCGCCTGGGGCCTGGAGCCACAATCACGCCTGAGTTGCCAGGCCATCCTGGGTCAGACCGACCTGACCGTCGAGATTCCCAAGTACTCGATCAATCACGCCAAAGAAAATCACTGATGTCGCGCCAAATCGTCCTGGACACCGAAACCACGGGCTTGTCGGCCGAGAACGGCGACCGCATCATCGAGCTGGGCTGCGTGGAGCTGTTCAACCGCAAGCTCACCGGCAACGACCTGCACATCTACTTCAACCCCGAACGCGAAAGCCATGAGGACGCGCTCAAGGTGCACGGGCTGACCAGCGATTTCCTGCGCGACAAGCCCAAGTTCGGAACGGTGGCGAACGACATCGTCGAGTACTTGCGCGATGCCGAGTTGATCATCCACAACGCGGCGTTCGACGTGGGCTTCCTCAACAAGGAGCTCGAGTTGGCAGGCCTGCCGCCCTTGCACAGCTTCGTCGGCGAAATCACCGACACGCTGTCGATGGCGAAGGCGGCCTATCCGGGCAAGCGCAATTCGCTGGACTCCCTGTGCGACCGCTTCGGCGTCGACCGCTCGAACCGCACCTTCCACGGTGCCAAGCTCGATGCACAGTTGCTGGCGGATGTCTATATCAATCTCACGCGCGGCCAGGATGCGCTGCTGATCGACATCGTGAGCAACGAGCCGGTTCAGGGCGCGGTGGTGATGGTCGATCTGCGCAGCTTCGTCCTGCCCGTGCTGACCGCCGCTGATCACGAACTTGCCGCGCACGAGGAGTTGCTGTTGCAGCTCGACAAGGCCAGCAACGGCAAGACGATTTTTCGGCAGGCAGTCCCAAATCCTGTGGCATAATCGCAGGCTTCGCACCAAACGGTGTAGAGATTCTCAAGACGCAGCCCACGGCTCGCGTCGAGGGCGGTTAGCTCAGGGGTAGAGCACAGCATTCACACTGCTGGGGTCGGAGGTTCGAAGCCTCCACCGCCCACCAAATTCCTTTCTTCTTTCATCCTGCTGGCGTGTCGGCGCGTGCCGACGTACGCTGCGGCTCAGCGCCACTTCCGCGCCTCGCGCGGCTGAGTAGAACGCTGCTGAAAGGAGACATGGCCATGGCCACCAACCCCGATCTTCCGACACCGATCAATTCCGATCCGCCGGACGTGCCGGACCTGCCGGTGGAGCCCGACGAGGGCCCCGCCGCGCCCCCGGAGCCCACCGATCCCGAGAAGCCCTTCAGCATCCAGCCCGAGTGAGCGCGCTCCGCTGCGTCCGAGCCCGCTAAGCTTGCGGGATGGACGAATTCGATTGCGCCGTCATCGGCGCCGGCGTGGTGGGCCTGGCGGTTGCGCGGGCACTGGCGCTGGCAGGCCGCGAAGTCATCGTGCTTGAAGCGGAGGGTGCCATCGGCACCGGCACCAGCTCCCGCAACAGCGAAGTGATCCATGCGGGCATCTACTATCCCGCAGGTTCCCTCAAGGCCAGGCTGTGTGTCGAGGGCAAGCAACTGCTGTATGAGTACCTGGGCCAACGCGGGCTGCCGCATCGCCGCTGCGGCAAGCTCATCGTCGCGACGGCGCCGGCGCAGGTCGAGCAGTTGGAAGCCATCCGGGCCAAGGCGCGAGCCAATGGTGTCGAGGACCTGGTCCTGCTCACGCGCGAGGAGGCCCGCACCCTGGAGCCGCAATTGGAATGCGTAGCGGCCTTGTCGTCGCCGAGCACCGGCATCGTCGACAGCCATGCGCTGATGCTGAGCCTGCAGGGCGACCTGGAAGGCGCGGGCGGCGTGCTGGCGCTGAAGTCCGGCGTGGCCCAAGCGCAGTGCGCAGACGGGGTGATCGTGCTGACCGCGCAGGACGGCACGGCATTGCGTTGCCGCAGCGTGGTCAACGCGGCGGGGCTGGGTGCGCCCGCCCTGGCGCGGCGCTTCGAAGGACTGCCGCCTTCCGTCGTGCCGCGGGACTACTTCGCCAAGGGCAGCTACTTCACGCTCACCGGTCGCGCACCCTTCACCCACCTGATCTATCCCGTTCCCGAGCCGGCGGGGCTGGGCGTGCACCTGACCCTGGATCTCGGCGGCCAGGCCAAGTTCGGGCCCGATGTCCAGTGGGTCGATTCGCCCGAGGACCTCGTGGTCGATCCGGCGCGTGGCGAAGGCTTCTACGCCGAGGTGCGCAAGTACTGGCCGGCCCTGCCCGACGGTGCGCTCGCGCCCGGCTACGCCGGCATCCGCCCGAAGATCTCAGGCCCGGGCGAGCCCGCCGCCGATTTCAGGATCGAAGGGCCCGAGGCGCATGGCGTCGCAGGGTTGGTCAACCTGTTCGGCATCGAGTCGCCGGGGCTGACCAGCAGCATGGCGATCGCACGCCACGTGGCGTCTTTGCTGCCGTAGGTGCACGCGGGCATGTACCATGGGATGCCACGCCATCTCCGGCGTGATGTCGCCGGCGCGGTGCCGGCGCGAATCACTGAGGGAAGATTCCAATGACTGCAACCTCCAATCTCGAAGCAGCGGCCAATGCCGTGGCGGAAGACATCGCCAGTGACGTGCGTGGCGTGCTGGCCAGCAAGGAGCTCGACAGCGTTCCGCACATCAAGGCCTTGCGCCAGCGCATCGACAGCAAGCTCGCCATCGCCCGCGAGTTGGCCGCCGAGAAGAGCAAGCTGGCCGCGAAGAAGGCGCGCGAGGCTGCCAGCACCGCCAACGCCTACGCGCACGACGAGCCGTGGCAGATCGCCGGTGCCGCGCTGGCGGTCGGTGTGCTGGTGGGTTTGCTGCTTGGGCGCCGCTGATCGCGGGCCCTCGGCCGCAGGCGGGGGGCGCCCATGAGCTTGCTCTCTTTCCTGGGGCTCGATGCCCGGGTGCGGCGGTGGCGCATCGCCGCGGGCGAGGGTGCGCTGGCCGCCGAAGATCGCGTCCGGCTGCTTCGGCTCGCCTGGGAGCAAGAGCGGCAGCGCCTCCGGACGCTGTTGGCCCTGGCGATCGCCGTGATCGGCCTGACCACCGTGACGGTGGCGCTGCTGTCGGTGGCAGTGGTCGTGCATTTCTGGGACACGCCGAGCCGCGTCACGGCCGCCTGGTCGGTGGCTGTGCTGTGGATCGTGCTCTGGGTCATCGCCGTGCTGGCGCTGGCGCGCACGGTGCGCGGTGCCTCGGACGCCTTCGAACCCGCGCGCCGGGAGTTCGAACGCGACTGGGAATGGTTGCAGGTGCGTTTCAATCTGGGGCGGGAGGACGAGCCATCCGCGGGCGAGCGCGCTTCGCTCACCCGCGAGGAAGTGCTGGCCCGCATCGCGCGCCAGCGGGAGCGAATTGCGACTCTCCAGGCCCCTCCGTTGAGGTCAGCCGCTGCGGCCGCGCCCCCCGACGAATCACCCAGCGCGGCGGCGCTGCGCATCGCGCGAGAACACCCGGTGGCTACCGGCGCCGTGGCGGCCGCCTCCGTGGCGGTGATCGGTCCGCGCCGCCTGCTACGTTGGGCCGCCGTGATCGTGCCCGTGCTCTGGCGCATGCGCCGCTGAGCGGCGCCCGCTCGATCAGCGGCCGCGCCGGCGCAGCGCCTGGGCAGCCTCGCGCACGAGGGCCGGCCCTTTGTAGATGAGCCCGGTGTAGATCTGGACCAGGTCCGCACCGGCCGCGATCTTGGCTTCGGCATCGCGCCCGCTCAGCACGCCGCCCACCCCGATGATGGGGAAGCCGGTGCCGAGGGCGGAGCGTAGCTGACCGATGACGCGGTTACTTGCCTCGCGCACGGGAGCGCCCGAGAGCCCCCCGGCTTCCTGCGCGTGCGGCAGCCCGGCTACCGCTTCGCGCGAGAGGGTGGTGTTGGTGGCGATCACGCCGTCCATGCCATGGCGACGCAGGGTGGCGGCGATCACCTGCACCTGTGGCTCCTCGAGATCGGGCGCGATCTTGACGAACAGCGGCACCCGCTTGCCATGACGATGTGCGAGCGCCGCGCGCTTGTCCGCAATGGCGCCGAGCAAGGCATCCAGCGCCTCGTCGCTTTGCAGCGAGCGGAGGTTGGCGGTGTTGGGACTGGAGATGTTGATCGTCACGTAGTCGGCATGCGGGTACACGCCGTCGAGGCAGATCAGGTAGTCGTCCACCGCGCGCTCGATCGGCGTGGCGGCGTTCTTGCCGATGTTGAGGCCCAGCAGCATCGGCGCCCGGGCGCCGTTGCGTCGGAAGCGGGCGCGCTGCACGTTGGCGAGGAAGGCGTCGAGGCCTTCGTTGTTGAATCCCAACCGGTTGATCAGGGCATCGCGCTGCGGCAGCCTGAACATGCGCGGCTTGGGATTGCCGGGCTGTGCCTTGGGCGTCACCGTGCCCACCTCGACGAAGCCGAAGCCCATTGCGGCGAAGGCGTCGATGCACCGCGCATTCTTGTCCAGTCCCGCCGCCAGACCCACCCGGTTAGGAAAATGCAGCCCCGCCAGCGCCAGGCGATCGTCTACGCGCGGCGCGGCATAGGCGCAGGCGAGCGGTGTGTTCTGCGTGCGCGCAAGCGCATCGAGGGTCAGTTCATGGGCGTGTTCGGGATCGAAGCCGAAGAGGAAAGGTCGGGCAAGGGTGTAAAGAGAGGAGGGCAGCAGCAAGGGCATCGGATAATGTCGGGCTTCGTCAACTCATGGATTTTCCGCGATGAATTCCCCCGCTGGCGCGTCGGCCCTGTCCCAGGATGAGCTGAAGGCGCAGGTCGGTCGTGCTGCACTCGCCTACGTGGGGAGGGGCGACATCATCGGCGTCGGCACCGGCTCGACGGTGAACAAGTTCATCGAAGCGTTGGGCGGTATCCGCAAGGATATTCGTGGCGCGGTGTCCAGTTCGGTGGCCTCGACCGAGCGCCTGCAGGCGTTGGGCATCCCGGTCTTCGACAGCAACGACGTCGAGGAATTGGCGGTCTACATCGATGGCGCCGACGAGATCGATGGCCGCGGCTACATGATCAAGGGCGGTGGCGCCGCGCTGACGCGCGAGAAGATCGTCGCTGCCCAGTCGCGGCGCTTCGTCTGCATTGCCGACGTGTCCAAGCGCGTCAACACGCTCGGTGCCTTTCCTTTGCCGGTGGAGGTGATCCCCATGGCGGCCCGGCGCGTGATCCGGCAGTTCGCCCGGCTGGGCGGAACGGCGACTGTGCGGGAGAAGAACGGGGCGCCCCTGGTCACGGACAATGGTCAGCACATCGTCGACGTGACGGGCCTTCGCATCACCGACCCGCTGGGCTTCGAGTCCGAGGTGAATCAGTGGCCTGGCGTGGTGACCGTCGGCGTCTTCGCGCACCAACGTGCGAGCGTTTGTCTGCTGGGCACGCCCTCCGGCGTGCAGACGCTGCGCTTCGACTGAGGGAGTGGGGCGCCTGCGCGGCGCTCTTGTCTCTGGAATTTAGAACTTGATGCCTGCCGGATTGCTCGGCGTGGGACCTTCTGCGGCGGCCGGGCTTGCGGCCTGTGGCGCTGCCGCAGGTGCTGCGGGGGTTTGCGTGGCCGCCTGCGGCGCGGCCTTCACGGCCACCAACGGCGCAGCCGGCGGGTTGCGGTAGCCTGCGGGCAATTGCGCGCTCTTGGGATATCCGGCCGCATCGAGGTATTGAGACCACTCGGCATCGGAGAAGCCCTTGAGTTGCTGCGCGCCGATGCTGAGCACCGGCAGCGAAGTCTGGCCGCTCAGGCGCTGGAGTGCCTCCACGTCCTCGTTCGACTTGACGGTGCGCTCCTCGAAGGGAACGCCGCGGGTCATCAGCAGCGACCGGCCCGCGCCGCAGGGCGCACATTCGTCGCCGGTGTAGATCGTCACCGGATAGCGCTGCGCGACCCGCCGCAGCTCGTAGGGCAGGGCCGGCCCACCCGTGGCTGCCGCGGCACCGGCGGACGGCGCCGCAGGCTGGGCATTGGCGGCCGGTGGCTGGTCGGAGAAGGTGACCTTGCCGTTCTTGTCGACATGCCGGTAAACCGTCTGCGCCGCGGCGGCGCTCGCAGCCAGCGCGAGGAGCAGGAGCGTGAGACTTGGGTGGAGCTTCATCGATGGCTTTCGTGGTCCGACCTCTCGAAGTATCTCAGGCCGCCTGCACCTCCACCATGCCCTGGTGTCGCAACAACGCATCAAGCTGGGGCTCGCGTCCACGAAAGGCCTTGAACGACTCCATCGCGGGACGGCTGCCGCCAGCCTCGAGGATGGCCTGCCGGTACTTGCGGCCGGTTTCGATGCTGGGCCTGCCGTTGGCTTCGGCTGTTTCCTCGAAGGCCGCGTAGGCGTCGGCGCTCAGCACCTCCGCCCACTTGTAGCTGTAGTAGCCCGCCGCGTAGCCGCCCGCGAAGATGTGGCTGAAGGTGTTGGGGGTGCGGCTGAAAGGTGGCGTGGGCATCACGGCGACCTCGGCGCGCACCCGTTCCAGCAGCGCCAGCACGTCGCCGGGCTGGGCGGTGCTCGCGTCGTACTCGGTGTGCAGCAGCATGTCGAATAGCGAGAACTCGATCTGGCGCAGGGTCTGCAAGCCGCTCTGGAAGTTCTTGGCGGCGATCATCTTGTCGAACAGGCTGCGCGGAAGCGGCTCGCCGGTGTCCACGTGCGCCGTCATGTGGGACAGCACATCCCATTCCCAGCAGAAGTTTTCCATGAACTGGCTGGGAAGCTCGACCGCATCCCATTCGACGCCGCTGATGCCCGAGACGTCGCGCTCGTTGACCTGGGTCAGCATGTGATGCAGCCCGTGGCCGAATTCGTGAAAAAGGGTCGTCACGTCGTCGTGCGTGAGCAGCGGCGGCTTGCCGTCCACGCCTTCGGCGAAGTTGCAGACCAGGTGGGCGATCGGTGTCTGCAGCGTGCCGGTATCGGGTCGCAGCCAGCGCGCGCGCACGTCGTCCATCCACGCGCCCCCGCGCTTGGCTGCGCGGGCCGAGGGATCGAGGTAGAACTGGCCGACCTTCTGCGGCCCTTCCGGCGTCTGGCGCTCGATGCGGTAGAACTCGACGCTCGGATGCCAGACCGGTGCGCTGTCACGGCGGATCGAGACCTCGAACAGCGTCTCGACGATCTTGAAGAGGCCGGCCATCACCTTGGGCGCGGTGAAATACTGCTTGACCTCCTGTTCGCTGAAGGCGTAGCGCGCCTCCTTGAGCTTTTCGCCGATGTAGCTCCAGTCCCAGGGCTGCGGATCGAGCATGCCAAGCTGCTGGGCGGCAAAGACCTTCAGGTCTGCCAGGTCGCGCTCGCCGAAGGGGCGCGCCTTCACGGCCAGGTCGCGCAGGAAGCGGATCACCTGGTCGGCCGAGTCGGCCATCTTGGGCACGATCGACAGCTCGCCGAAGTTCGGGTGGCCCAGCAGCCTCGCCTCTTCCTGGCGCAGCGCGAGGATCTCGCGGATCAACGGGGTGTTGTCCAGCGCCGGGTCGCCGAATTCGCTCGCACGCGTGACGTAGGCTCGGTAGAGCTTCTCGCGCAGGGCGCTGCTCTTGGCGAACTGCATGACTGGCAGGTAGGAGGGCATCTTCAGCGTGAGCTTGTAGCCCTGCTTGCCCTCGGCTTCGGCGGCGGCGCGAGCGGCGCTGATCACGTCCTCCGGCAACCCTTCGAGTTCGCCCAACGAGGCGTAGTAGGCGAAGGCGTCAGTGGCGTCCAGCGCGTTCTCGCTGAACTTCTGGCTCAACTCGGCCTGCCGCTCCTGGATCTCGGCGAAGCGCTTCTTGGCCTGGCCTTGCAATTCCGCACCGCCCAGGACGAAGTTGCGAATGGCGTTCTTGTGGGCCTGACGCTGCTCTGCGTTCAACGTGGCGGGATCGATCGCCTTGTACTTCGCATAGAGGCGCTCGTCCGAGCCCAGACGCGTCCAGAAAGCGGTCACGCGCGGCATGGCCTCGTTGTAGGCCGCGCGCAGCTCGGGCGTGTCGGCCACGGCGTTGAGGTGGCCCACCGCACCCCAGGCGCGGCTGAAGCGTTCGGAGGCGACGTCCAGCACCTCGGCAATGGCGGTCCAGTCGGCCGGGAAGTCGGGCGCGGTCACGGTCTGAAGCGCCGCCTCGGCATCGGCCAGCAGCGTGTCGACGGCGGGCGCGACGTGCTCGGGCTTGATCTGGTCGAACAGCGGCAGGTCTTGGAAGTCGAGGAGCGGATTGGTCATGGTCTCAGGAAGTTGGCGGCCGGGCGGCGAAGGTTCAAGAGCGCTCGGCGGCTTCGAGCGTGTTGACGAGCAGCATGGCGCGGGTCATCGGTCCCACGCCGCCCGGCACCGGCGTGATCCAGCCGGCCACCTGGCGCACGGTTTCGAAATCGACGTCGCCGCAGAGCTTGCCCTCGTCGTTGCGGTTCATGCCCACGTCGATGATCACAGCGCCCGGCTTGACCATGTCGGCGGTGAGCACATTGCGTTTACCGACCGCCGCCACCACCACGTCGGCCTGGCGGGTGAGGGCGCCCAGGTCCTGCGTGGCGCTGTGGCAGATGGTCACGGTGGCGCTCCTGGCAAGCAGCATCATGGCCATCGGCTTGCCCACGATGTTGCTGCGGCCGATGACGACCGCGTGCTTGCCGCGCAATTCGTAGCCGATGGAGTCCAGCATCTTCATGCAGCCATAGGGCGTGCAGGGCCAGAAGCCGGGCTGGCCGGTCATGAGCGCGCCGGCGCTGGCGACGTGGAAGCCGTCCACGTCCTTGGCCGGGGAGATGGATTCGATGACGCGGGCCGCATCGATGTGCCTGGGCAGCGGCAATTGGACCAGGATGCCGTGGATGGCCGGGTCCCGGTTGAGCGCCTCGATGCGGGCGAGCAGTTCGGCTTCCGACAGCGTGGCCGGGTGGCGCTCCAGCACGGAGTTCAGGCCGGCCTCTTCACTGTCCTTGACCTTGTGGCGCACGTAGACCTGGCTGGCCGGGTCTTCGCCCACCAGGATGACGGCGAGGCCGGGCGTGACGCCGCGGGCCTTGAGCGCCTGCACGCGGCGTGCGACGTCGGCCCGGGTCCGCGCTGCCAGGGCATTGCCGTCGATCAGTTCAGCAGTCATCGTTTTCGATTCTCCAAGTAAAAACGCCCGCTTGCGCAGGCGTCGGATTTGATTGTGGCCATGGCGGCGATGGCCGGAAGGAGATCAGGCCTTGGCGGGCGAGGCGGCCTGCCCCAGCGCGATCTTGAGCAGGTCGGCCACCGTGTTGGCGTTGAGCTTTTCCATGATGTTGGCGCGGTGCGCCTCCACCGTCTTGATGCTGATGCCCAGGTCGTCGGCGATCTGCTTGTTCAGGCGGCCGGCGACGATACGCTCGAGCACCTGTGCCTCGCGCCCGGTCAGCTTGGACAGCAGGGCATCGCGGCTCGCCGACTGCTGGTGCTGGGCGAAGGCGCCGCGGGCATGCTCCAGCATGCGCTCCACCAGGGCCACCAGGGCCTCGTCGTTGAAGGGCTTCTGGATGAAATCCATGGCGCCCTTCTTCATGCTGTCCACCGCCATCGGCACATCGCCGTGGCCGGTGATGACCACGATCGGGAGGGGCGAGCGGCGTTCGATCAGGCGGTCCTGGAGTTCCATCCCGGACATGCCGCCCATGCGGATATCGACGATGAGACAGGCGACTTCGCGGGGGTCGTAGCGCGACAGAAAGGATTCGGCGGAATCGAAGCAGCGGACCCGGTAGTCCTTGCCTTCGAGCAGCCACTGCAACGAATCGCGGACTGCTTCGTCGTCGTCGACGACATAGACCGTGCCCTTCTTCGGAATCAAACTCATGCAGGTACTTTCGTCTCGTTGCTTGCTACGGAATCGGTAGCGTCCAACACCGGAATCCAGAAGGAGAAACGGCATCCGACGACATCCGGGCCATTGTAGATGTTCTCCGCCCGCATCCGGCCGCGGTGCGACTCGACGATGGTGCGGCAGAGGTTGAGCCCGATGCCCATGCCCTCGGGCTTGGTCGAGAAGAAGGCTTCGTAGAGGCGGTCCATCACCTCGGGGGCCAGGCCCATGCCGGTGTCCTGCACCGAGAACTCGATGGCGTTCTGGCTGTCGATGATCTTGGGCAGCACCCGCAGCTCGACGCTGCGGCGTGCCAGCGGGCGGTTGGCCAGGTCGATCGATTCGGCCGCGTTCTTCAGCAGGTTGACCATCACCTGCTCGATCAGGATCGGATCGACCCGCACCACCGGCAGCCGCGCCGCCACGTAGTGGTTGAGGCGCACGTTGCGCCGCCGCAGCTCGATGCCGGCGAGCTCGACCGCTTCGCTCACCATGGTCGCGACCTCGGCCGGCGTGCGGTTGGGTTCGCTGCGCTTCACGAAGGAGCGGATGCGCTGGATGATCTGGCCGGCCCGCTGGGCCTGCTTGGAGGTTTTGTCCAGCGCCGCGAGCAGGGCCTCCGAATCGATCTGCTGGCCGCGGATGCGCGACATCATCCCGTTGCAGTAGTTGGTGATCGCGGTCAAGGGCTGGTTGAGTTCGTGCGCCACGCTCGACGCCATCTCGCCCATGGTGATCAACCGGCTGGCGGCCTGGGCGCGGTCGGCCTGCGCGGCCGAGAGGTCCTCGGCCATGCGCCGCGGCGTGATGTCGGTGGCAATCACCAGCTGCGCGAGCCGGCCATCGACCCAGGTCAGGTAGCGCGAGCGCACCTCCAGCCACTTGCCCAGCGCGGGCACGAAGATCTCGTTGTTGGCGGGCTGGGCGGCGGTGAGCTGGTCGATCGGCAGGCCGGCGAAGGGGTCGACGTCGTCCAGCGTGTCGTCGTGCGCATGCGAGGCCGGCACGCCGGCCTGCGCCACCATGTTCAGGTGCCCGACCGTGTCGGAGCCGAACCAGAGACGGTACAGCTTGTTCGCGAACAGCAGCTCCTCGCTGCCCAGCGGGGCGACCGAGACCGAGGCGTCCAGGGCTTCCAGCACGGTGGTGAAGCGTTCGTACGAGGCCGACAGCTGTTCGCGGATGCGGGTGGGCTCGGTGATGTCGGTCATCGAGGTCATCCAGCCGGTCTGGTGGCCGCGCGCATCGATCAGCGGGGAGACGTACAGGCGGGCGTTGAACACCGTGCCGTTCTTGCGCTTGACTCGCACCTGGAAGCCGCCGGGCAGGGCGCGTCCGTGCAGTTCCTCCTCGAGCCGCTCGTTCATGATCTCGCGGTCCGATTCAAGCCAATAGGGAAAGGGCGGCGTTTGGCCGACCAGCTCGCTCTCGTCCCAGCCGGTCATCGCGCAAAAGGCGGCGTTGACGTAGGTGATGCGGCCTTCGAGGTCGAGCACCCGCATGCCGGTGAGCATGGAGTTTTCCATCGCCCGCCGGAAGTTGGTCTCGGCCACCAGGGCTTGCTGGGCTTGCAGGCGGCGCCGCGTGTGGCGCCAGGTGCCGATCAGCATCCAGCTCGTCATCACGCTGAGCGCGCCGACCAGCCAGAAGAGGCCGTTGCCCACCACGCCTTGCGAGGTGCGGTAGGACTGGGCGCGCAAGACCAAGGCGTTGCCCACCGGCGAGACCGGCACCTCGTATTCGTTGCTCGGCTCGGTCCAGGGCAGGAGCCGCGTCTCGGCTTCGCGCGGGCTGGCCACCGTGTTGCCGGCGATCAGTCCGCCCTTGGCGTCGATCAGCGAGACGGCGTAGCGCGCCGACACCTCCGAAGGCATGCCGTAGCGCAGCAGACCGTCGATCGAAAACTCGCCGAGCACCTCGCCGGCGAACAGGCCCTGGTCGTAGAAAGGAATGTGCAACTGCAGCATGGGCGTCGGGTCGCCGCCCGCCACCGGTTGGGAGAACACGGGCTGGCGCAGCTCGCGCGCCAGGGCGTAGTTGCTTTCGATATCGCCGGGCCGAAGCACTTCGCCCACCGCGTGCTGCTGCGCCGGGTGCACGCTGGGCGCTGCATAAGTGGCCTTGAAACGACGCCGGTCGTCGATCCAGCTGATGGTCTGCAGCTCCGGAAACTGGCTGACCAAGGACTCCGCGCGGCTGACGAACTCGGTGGCGTCGATCTCGCGGTTGGAGGCGTCGCGCGCAAGGCGCATCAGCTGCTCCTGCCGCTCCAGCAGCCGCAGGCGCACGCGCTGCTGGGCGTACTCGACATCGCGCCGGACCGACTCCTGCTCGCGTTCCACCTCCTCCGCGCGCAGGTACCAGAAGGCGGCGACGATGGCCGCCAGGAACAACACCACGGCGGCCAGAGGGGCGAGCATCGCGACCGCATCTTGCAGCACCGGCGTCTGCCGGCGCCACCAGCGCCGCCACCAGGACAGCGGCGACGCTTGCACGGCGCTGCGCGCCACCGCGATCGGTGAAGAAAAAGGCATTTGGCGAGTTTAGGGGAAGGCCTGCACGCCGAAGGGCGGCGCTCTGGAGCGACACGCCCGCGGACAGGGGCACATGCTTCACGTCTTCATCGATGAAACTCAATTGATTTCATATTGCGACAATGAAGCGCACTATTTGAAATCAAAACATTTCTGTGAGAAACTCCGCGCGCCTGCCGCATACGGCACTAAATTAACCAGCCACAACCCTCGAAAAGGAGACAAGCATGTCGGCACTTCCCGAGAACCGCTTCGGTTCGGCCGCCAATGACACGGACGCCCAGGAAACCCGTGAGTGGATGGACGCCCTGTCCGCCGTGATCGACAGCGAAGGCCCCGAGCGTGCGCATTTCCTGCTCGAACAGCTTCTGGAACACGCCCGCCAGAACAGCATCGACAAGCCGTTCTCCGCCAACACCGCCTACGTCAACACGATCGAGCCCGACCAGGAAGAGCGTTGCCCCGGCAACCTGGAGATCGAGGAACGCCTGCGCGCCTACATGCGCTGGAACGCGATGGCGATGGTGGTGAAGGCCAACCGCCACCACCCGCCCGAGGGCGGCGACCTGGGCGGCCACATCGGCTCCTTCGCCTCGCTGGCCAACATGTTCGGCGCCGGCTTCAACCACTTCTGGCACGCGGAGAGCGAAAACCACGGCGGCGACTGCCTCTACATCCAGGGCCACGTCTCCCCCGGCATCTATGCCCGCGCCTACCTCGAAGGCCGGCTGACCGAGGAGCAACTGCTCAACTTCCGCCAGGAGGTCGACGGCAAGGGCCTGTCGAGCTACCCGCACCCGAAGCTGATGCCCGAGTTCTGGCAGTTCCCCACCGTCTCGATGGGCCTGGGCCCGCTGATGGCCATCTACCAGGCACGCTTCCTCAAGTACCTGCACGCACGCGGCATCGCCGACACGGCCAACCGCAAGGTCTGGGTGTTCTGCGGCGATGGCGAAATGGACGAGGTGGAATCGCTGGGCGCCATCGGCCTGGCCGCGCGCGAGCGCCTCGACAACCTGATCTTCGTCATCAACTGCAACCTGCAGCGCCTGGACGGCCCGGTGCGCGGCAACGGCAAGATCATCCAGGAACTGGAGGCCGAATTCCGCGGCTCCGGCTGGAACGTCATCAAGCTCCTGTGGGGCAGCAACTGGGACCCGCTGCTGGCGCGCGACAAGGACGGCGCGCTGCGCAAGATCATGATGGAGACGAACGACGGCGACTACCAGTCGTTCAAGGCCAACGACGGCGCCTACGTGCGCAAGCATTTCTTCGGCCGCGATCCGCGTACGCTGGAGATGGTCTCCAAGATGAGCGACGAGGACATCTGGCAACTGCGCCGCGGCGGCCATGACTCGCAGAAGGTCTATGCGGCTTTCGACGCGGCCGTCAAGCACACCGGCCAGCCCACGGTGCTTCTGGTCAAGACGGTCAAGGGCTTCGGCATGGGCAAGATCGGCGAGGGCAAGAACACGGTCCACCAGACCAAGAAGCTCGGCGACGACGACATCCGGGCCTTCCGAGACCGCTTCAACATCCCAATCCCCGACAGCCAGCTCGGTGACCTGCCGTTCTACAAGCCGGCCGACGATACGCCGGAAATGAAGTACCTGCACGAGCGGCGCAAGGCGCTGGGCGGCTACCTGCCGCACCGCCGCGTCAAGGCCGACGAGAGCTTCACCGTGCCCTCGCTCGACACCTTCAAGGCCGTGCTCGAACCCACCGCCGAAGGCCGCGAGATCTCCACCACCCAGGCCTATGTGCGCTTCCTCACGCAGCTGTTGCGCGACAAGGCGCTGGGCCCGCGCGTCGTGCCGATCCTGGTCGACGAGGCGCGCACCTTCGGCATGGAAGGCCTGTTCCGCCAGGTCGGCATCTACAACCCCGATGGCCAGCAGTACACCCCGGTCGACAAGGACCAGGTCATGTACTACAAGGAAGACAAGAGCGGCCAGATCCTCCAGGAAGGCATCAACGAGGCCGGCGGCATGGCCAGCTGGATCGCCGCGGCCACCTCGTACAGCACGAACAACCGCATCATGGTGCCGTTCTATGTGTACTACTCGATGTTCGGCTTCCAGCGCATCGGCGACCTGGCCTGGGCGGCGGGCGACATGCAGGCGCGGGGCTTCCTGCTGGGTGGCACATCGGGCCGCACCACGCTCAACGGCGAGGGCCTGCAGCACGAGGACGGCCACAGCCACATCCTGGCCAACACCATCCCCAACTGCGTGAGCTACGACCCGACCTTCGCGCACGAGGTCGGCGTGATCCTGCACCACGGCCTCAAGCGCATGGTCGAGAAGCAGGACAACGTCTATTACTACCTGACCCTGCTCAACGAGAACTACCCCATGCCCGGCCTGCAGCCCGGCACCGAGGAGCAGATCATCAAGGGCATGTACCTGTGCAAGCAGGCGCCGGCGATCAAGGCTGCCAAGGGCAAGGAGGCGCCCGCCGTGCAACTGCTGGGCAGCGGCACCATCCTGCGCGAGAGCATCGCGGCGCAGGAGCTGCTCGAAAAGGACTGGGGCGTTGCGGCCTCGGTGTGGAGCTGCCCGAGCTTCAACGAGCTGACCCGCGACGGCCAGGATGCCGACCGCTGGAACCTGCTGCATCCCACCGAGACGCCGCGCGTGCCCTTCGTGGCCGAGCAGCTGTCCGCGACCAGCGGCCCGGTGGTGGCATCGACCGACTACATGAAGGCCTATGCCGAGCAGATCCGGCCCTTCATACCGAAGGGCCGCAGCTACCGCGTGCTGGGCACCGACGGCTTCGGCCGCAGCGACTTCCGCAGCAAGCTGCGCGAGCACTTCGAGGTGAACCGCCATTACATCGTGGTGGCCGCCCTCAAGGCCCTTGCCGACGACGGCGTCCTGCCGGCGCAGAAGGTGGCCGATGCGATCAAGAAGTACGGCATCAACGCCGACAAGATCAACCCGCTCTACGCGTAAACAACCAACAAGCAACAACCCCAAGCGCCTCTAGGGCGGGAGACACGATATGGCTATGGTGGAAGTGAAGGTGCCGGACATCGGCGATTTCGACGAAGTCGCGGTGATCGAAGTGCTGGTCAAGGTGGGTGACACGGTGAAGGCCGAACAGTCGCTCATCACCGTGGAGTCGGACAAGGCCTCGATGGAGATTCCGTCGAGTGCGTCCGGCGTGGTCAAGGAACTCAAGGTCGCGGTCGGCAGCAAGGTCAGCGAGGGCTCGGTCGTGCTGGTGCTGGACGGCGAGGGGGGCACGGCTGCGCCCGCACCTGCAGGTGCAGGTGCAGGTGCAGGTGCAGGTGCGCCGGCGCCCGCCCAGGCGGCGGCCCCCGCGCCTGCTGCCGCGACGCCTGCGCCCGCCGCTGCCGCGCCCGCGGCGGCGACCGGCCCGGTCGAGGTCAAGGTGCCCGACATCGGCGACTTCAAGGACGTCGCGGTAATCGAGGTGCTGGCCAAGGTCGGTGACGCGATCCAGGTCGAGCAATCGCTGATCACGGTCGAGTCCGACAAGGCCTCGATGGAGATCCCGTCCTCCGCCGCCGGCGTGCTCAAGGAGCTCAAGGTCAAGGTCGGCGACAAGGTCAACGTCGGCGACCTGATCGCCGTGCTCGAAGGCAGTGGCGGTGGTGCCGCGGCAGCTGCCCCGGCAGCGGCAGCGCCTGCCAGCGCACCGGCGGCTGCGGCTGCCGCACCGGCTGCGCCTGCCTCGGCATCCGCGGCTGCGCCTGCGCCGGCCGCCGCCCCCGCACACGACCCGACCGTGCCGCCCAGCGGCAAGCTGCCGCACGCCTCGCCCTCGGTGCGCAAGTTCGCCCGCGAACTCGGCGTGCCCCTGGAGGAGGTCAAGGGCACCGGCCTCAAGGGCCGCATCACGCAGGAAGACGTGCAGAGCTTCACCCGCGACGTGATGAGCGGTGCCGCCAGCACCAAGGCCGCGGCCGCCAAGGCCCCGGCCGGCGGTGGTGGCGGCGGCGAGGCGCTGGGCCTGCTGCCCTGGCCCAAGGTCGACTTCGCCAAGTTCGGCACGGTCGAGCGCAAGGACCTGTCGCGCATCAAGAAGATCAGCGGCGCCAACCTGCACCGCAACTGGGTGATGATCCCGCACGTCACCAACAACGACGAGGCGGACATCACCGAGCTGGAAGCCTTCCGCGTGGCGACCAACAAGGAGAACGAGAAGTCCGGCGTCAAGGTGACCATGCTGGCCTTCGTGATCAAGGCCGTGGTCTCGGCTCTGAAGAAGTTTCCCGAGTTCAACACCAGCCTGGACGGCGACACCCTCGTCTACAAGCAGTACTACCACATCGGCTTCGCGGCGGACACGCCCAACGGCCTCGTGGTGCCGGTGCTCAAGGACGCGGACAAGAAGGGCATCCTGCAGATCAGCGCCGAGATGGGCGAACTCGCCAAGAAGGCGCGCGAAGGCAAGCTCGGCGCGGCCGACATGCAGGGTGGCTGCATGTCGATCAGCTCGCTCGGCGGCATCGGCGGCACGCACTTCACGCCCATCATCAACGCGCCCGAAGTGGCCATCCTCGGCCTGTCGAAGGGCCAGATGAAGCCCGTGTGGGACGGCAAGCAGTTCGTGCCGCGCCTGACGCTGCCACTGTCGCTGTCCTACGACCACCGCGTGATCGACGGCGCCGCCGCGGCACGCTTCAACGCCTACCTCGGTCAGGTCCTCGCGGACTTCCGCCGCGTTCTCCTGTGAGGTGCCGACCATGAGCGAAGTGCAAGTCAAGGTTCCTGACATCGGCGATTTCTCGGAAGTCGCGGTCATCGAGGTGCTGGTCAAGGCGGGCGACACGATCAAGGTCGAGCAGTCGCTGATCACCGTCGAATCCGACAAGGCCTCGATGGAGATCCCGTCCTCTCATGCCGGCGTCGTCAAGTCGGTGGCGGTGAAGGTGGGCGACAAGGTGAGCGAAGGCTCGGTCGTCCTGACGGTCGATGCGGCGGAGGCGGGCGCGGCAGCACCCGCGCCCGCACCGGCCGCCGCGCCGCCCGCGCCGGCCCCTTCCGCGAGCGCGCCGGCTCCCAAGGCGGCCGCGCCGTCGCCTGCGCCTGCCGTGGCCTCGAGCTACGGTGGCGCGGTCGATCTCGACTGCGACGTGCTGGTGCTCGGCGCCGGCCCGGGCGGCTATTCCGCCGCCTTCCGCGCGGCCGACCTCGGGCTCAACGTGGTGCTGGTCGAGCGCTACGCCACCTTGGGCGGGGTCTGCCTCAACGTGGGCTGCATCCCTTCCAAGGCGCTGCTGCACGTGGCGGCGGTGATCGACGAGGTCAGGCATTTCGCCGACTTCGGCGTGGCCTTCAACGAGCCCGTCATCGATCGGGCCAAGCTGAAGGAGCGCAAGAACAAAGTGGTCGGCAAGCTGACCGGCGGCCTCACCGCGATGGCCAAGATGCGCAAGGTCACCACCGTGCGCGGCATCGGTGAGTTCGTCGACCCGTACCACCTCAAGGTGCAGGAAACCTCCGGCGACGGCAAGGACACCACCGGCGCCGGCAAGACGGTGCGCTTCCGCCATTGCATCATCGCCGCCGGCTCCCAGGCCGTGCACCTGCCCTTCATGCCCAAGGACCCGCGCGTGGTCGACTCCACCGGCGCGCTGGAGCTGGGCGTGGAACCCAAGCGCATGCTGATCCTGGGCGGCGGGATCATCGGCCTGGAGATGGGCTCGGTGTACTCCACCCTGGGCGCCCGCCTGGACGTGGTCGAGATGCTCGACGGCCTGATGCAGGGCGCCGACCGCGACCTGGTCAAGGTGTGGCAGAAGCTCAATGCGCCGCGCTTCGACAACATCATGCTCAAGACCAAGACGGTCGGCGCGGAAGCCACCAAGGAAGGCATCCGCGTCAGCTTCGAAGGCGAGCAGGCGCCCAAGGAGCCGCAGGTCTACGACCTGGTGCTGCAGGCGGTGGGCCGCAGCCCCAACGGCAAGAAGATCGGCGCCGAGAAGGCGGGCGTGAACGTCAGCGACCGCGGTTTCATTCCGGTGGACATCCAGATGCGCACCAACGTGCCCCACATCTTCGCCATCGGCGACATCGTGGGCCAGCCCATGCTGGCGCACAAGGCGGTGCACGAGGCCCACGTGGCGGCCGAAGTGATCGCCGGCGAGCTCAAGGGCGACAAGGAGCTGGCCAGCGCCGCCTTCAATGCCCGCGTGATCCCGAGCGTGGCCTACACCGATCCGGAAGTGGCCTGGGTCGGCCTGACCGAGGACCAGGCCAAGGCCGAGGGTGTGAAGGTCGAGAAGGGCCTGTTCCCATGGACGGCCTCCGGCCGCGCCATCGCCAACGGCCGCGACGAGGGCTTCACCAAGCTGCTGTTCGACGCGCAGACGCACCGCATCGTGGGCGGCGGCATCGTCGGCACGCACGCCGGTGACATGATCGGCGAGATCGCCCTGGCGATCGAGATGGGGGCCGACGCGGTCGACATCGGCAAGACCATCCACCCGCACCCGACGCTCGGCGAGAGTATCGGCATGGCGGCCGAGGTGGCGCACGGCACCTGCACGGACGTGCCGCCGGTCAGGAAGCGCTGAGGACCGCCCAGGGGCGCCCAGGCCCCGGCGCGTCCGGCGTGTCCAACGAAAAACCCGCCAGCGGCGGGTTTTTCGTTGGCAGGGACGGCGTTTACTCGCCCGACGCGGCGTTGATTTCTTCCGGACCGGTCAGTACGCGGCGGGCCCCGTTGAAGCGGCGCTGCCAGTAGCTGCCGTTCAGATCCTCGACCCGCACTTCGGCGCCTGTGCGCGGCGAATGGATGAACTTGCCGTCACCCACGTAGATCCCGACATGGCTGAAGGCGCGGCGCATGGTGTTGAAGAACACCAGGTCGCCCGGCTTGAGTTCGCTGCGGTCGATCTTCTGGGTGGCGGCGGCCTGCTCTTCGGCGCGCCGCGGCAGCAGGTGACCGACGGTCTGGTTGTACATGGCGCGGACGAAGCCGCTGCAGTCGAAGCCGGTTTCTGCGGTGTTGCCGCCGCGCTTGTAGGGCACGCCCAGGAAGCCAATCGCGGTGACGACGAGGTCGGAGGTCCGGTCTACGACGGTCTGGCGGACTTGATGGAACTGGCCGATCAGGCCCTTTTCCGCCAGCATGGCTTCCATCGCTTCGGAGCGCTCCTGCTGCGGGGCGGCGTGAGCGGCGCAAGCGAACAGGAGGCAGGCGGGTAGGATGAAAAATCGCATGGCGCGTAGGATATGGATGACAAATAACGATGTCAATTTCAAGCGAATCCGAGATTTTGCACGCAACTTGTTGTCACGCGGCGCATTTTTCCTATTCAGTTTTGAATGAAAAGTAAAGTTGTACGTTATCCGGCATAAGCTTTTGGCTTGATGTAAACCAAAAGTTTTGAAATAAAGGCGGTCCGCATTGCAGTTTTTTTCAGGTCGGCCGGCGGGTCGTCCAAGCCGAGGAGCAAGATGCATTCCCAACTGACCCGCTCGTTCTCGATCATGGTGTGCTGGCGGACCGCCGGGGCAGCGTTCCTGGCAATGACGGTCCTTGGCACGGCGGATGCCGCACCGCGTCCGGAAGTCGTCGCCTCCGGCCTGGAAAACCCCTGGGGCCTGAGCTTCCTGCCCGAGGGTCGCTTCGTGGTCACGGAAAAACCGGGCCGCATGCGCATCGTCGGCGCCGACGGCCAGGTCGGCGCCCCGCTGGCTGGCCTGCCGCCCATCGCCGCGGGCGGGCAGGGCGGCCTGCTGGACGTGCTGGCCGACTCAGCCTTCGAGCGCAACCGCATCCTGTACTTCTGTTTCTCCGAGCCCGACACCGCCGGTTCGGCCAACAGCACCGCACTGGCGCGTGCCCACCTCTCGGCCGACGGCAGCCGCCTCGAAAATCTGCGCATTCTCTTCAGCCAGCGTCCCAAGATCGCGAGCCGCGCCCATTTCGGCTGCCGCATCGTGGAGGCCAGGGATGGCACCTTGTTCCTGACCCTGGGGGACCGCTTCAGCCGCAAGGAAGACGCCCAGAAGCTCGACAACCACATCGGCAAGGTGGTGCGGATCACCAAGGACGGCGCCGCGCCGCAGGACAACCCCTTCGTCGGACGGGCGGGCGCGCTGCCCGAGATCTGGAGCTTCGGTCACCGCAACGGCCAGGGCGCCACCCTGGGGCCTGATGGCAAGCTGTGGATGCACGAACATGGCCCCCAGGGCGGCGACGAGATCAACGTGCCCGCGCCGGGCCGCAATCACGGCTGGCCGGTCATCACCTACGGCGAGAACTACGGCGGCGGCAAGATCGGCGACGGGATCACGCAGAAGGAGGGCATGGAGCAGCCGCTGCACTACTGGGTGCCTTCCATCGCGCCCTCCGGCATGGCCTTTCTCACCAGCGACCGCTACGGCGCCGCCTGGAAGGGCAACCTCTTCGTGGGCTCGCTCAAGTTCGGCTATCTCGACCGCATCGAGCTGCGCGACGGCAAGGTGGCGGCCGAGCATCGCCTGCTGGAGGACGGGCGGGCGCGCATCCGCGACGTCAAGCAGGGTCCCGATGGCCTGCTCTACGTTCTGACGGATGAGGCCAATGGCAAGCTGATCCGCCTGCGGCCCGATTGAGTCCGCAAGCTCGGCGTGGCGGCGACTGGGTTGGTGGTACGGTCCAGGGTTTGTCCAGTTTCCTGCTTTCCCGAAAGACCTTTCCCATGCTGCTCGATGCCTCGCATTCCCAACTGGTCCTGGTCGACTACCAGCAGCGCCTGATGCCTGCCATCTTCGACGGTGAGGCCGTGCTGGCCAATGCCGTTCGCCTGGGCCGGATGGCGCGCCTCGCGGAGGTCCCGGTCTGGGGCACCGAGGAAAACCCGTCCAGGCTCGGCGAGAACCTGCCCGACGTGCGCACGCTGTGCCAGCGCACCCTGTCCAAGATGCATTTCAGCGCCATGCAGGAGGGCCTGGCCGACTGGCTGCGCCCGCCCGCGAAGGCGCCCCAGGGCAACGCCCGCAGCCTGCCCAAGCACCTGCAGAAACCGAAGCAGCCTGCCGAGGAACGCAACATCATCGTGATCGCCGGCTGCGAAGCCCACGTCTGCCTGCTGCAGACCGCGCTCGAGCTGCTGGAGGACGAGTTCGAGGTCTACGTCGTGACCGATGCCTGCGGCTCGCGCACCGAGCGCAACCGCGATGCCGCCTTCGACCGCCTGGCCGGTGCCGGCGCCGAGCTGGTGACCACCGAGATGGTCGGCTTCGAGTGGGTGCGCAGTGCCGAGCATCCCAAGTTCAGGGATGTGCTGGCGTTGATCCGTTAAGGCCGGTTCAGGCCGCCACCTTTCGCCGCGCGCGCACTGCCGCGGCCAGCGCGTGCAGCACCGGCACCGTCTGCGCAAAGCCGATGCATGCATCGGTGACCGACACGCCGTGCTTCAGCGGCACGCCGGGCACCAGGTCCTGCCGACCTTCCTCCAGGTGGCTTTCGATCATCACACCGGCGATGCGGCGCTCGCCCGCGGCGATCTGCGCCGCCACGTCGCCGGCGACCTCGACCTGGCGCCGGTGCTGCTTGCTGCTGTTGCCGTGCGAGACGTCGATCATCACCCGCTCCCGCAGGCCCTGGGCGCGCAGCGCCTCGCAGGTCGCGGCCACGTCGGCGGCCGAGTAGTTGGGCGTCTTGCCGCCGCGCAGGATGACGTGGCAGTCGTCGTTGCCGCGCGTCTCGAAGATCGCGGCCATGCCCATCTTCGTCATGCCCATGAAGGCATGCGGCGCCCGCGCGGCGAGGATGGCGTCGGCCGCGACCTTGATGCTGCCGTCGGTGCCGTTCTTGAAGCCGACCGGGCAGCTCAGGCCCGAGGCCAGCTGGCGATGGCTCTGGCTCTCGGTGGTGCGCGCGCCGATGGCGCCCCAGGCGATCAGGTCGGCAATGAACTGCGGGCTCAGCAGGTCCAGGAACTCGGTGCCGGTCGGCAGGCCCAGCACGGTCAGTTCCAGCAGCAGGCGGCGGGCGCGTTCCAGGCCCTCGTTCATCGCGAAGCTGCCGTCCAGGTGCGGGTCGTTGATGTAGCCCTTCCAGCCCACCGTGGTGCGCGGCTTCTCGAAGTAGGTGCGCATCACGATGAGCAGGTCCTCTCGCAGTTCGTCGGCCACCGCCTTCAGCTGGTGGCCGTATTCGAGTGCCTGGTCGTGATCGTGGATCGAGCAGGGGCCGACCACCACCACCAGCCGGTCGTCGCGGCCGTGCAGCACGTCGGCGATGGCGGCGCGGCTGGCTTCCACCAGCGCGAGCGTGTCGCCCTGCACCGGCACGCGCTCCTGCAGCAGGGCCGGGGTGATGAGGGGACGGACGGCGCCGATGCGCACGTCGTCGATGCGGGTGGTGTCGAGGGTGCTGTCGCGGGAGCCGATCTCGGCATCGTGAAGAGGGTCATCCAGGCGAGGCATGGGCGTGGGCGTGGGTTGGTTCGAGGTGCGGCAGATTGTCCGCTCATAATCGGTGAGGGTCTGTCAACGCTGTGCAAGGGAACCACCTTGCACAGCGTTGACAGGCCCTCTGGCCCTCGCCACGAACGGGGCTCGTTTTTCCACTGCCCCAGGAGGCCCCGCATGTCCCAAGTCATCCCCGCCACCCTCATTGCCGGGGACGGCATCGGCCCCGAAATCGTCGACGCGACGCTGGCCGCCCTCGATGCCTTGAAAGCCCCGTTCGAGTGGGAGCGCCAGGTGGCCGGCCTGGCCGGCGTGCAGCAGGCGGGCGACCCGTTGCCCCAGGCCACGCTCGACAGCATCCGTCGCACCCGCCTCGCGCTCAAGGGCCCGCTGGAAACGCCTTCCGGCGGCGGCTACCGTTCCTCCAACGTGCGCCTGCGCGAGGCGTTCGGCCTCTACGCCAACCTGCGGCCGGCGCGCACCATCATCCCCGGCGGACGCTTCGACAACATCGACCTGGTGGTGGTGCGCGAGAACCTGGAGGGCCTGTACATCGGCCACGAGCACTACGTGCCCATCGACGGCGACCCGCACGCCGTGGCCATGGCCACCGGCATCAACACCCGGCAGGGCTGCCGCCGCCTGCTCGAGTTCGCCTTCGACACCGCCATCGCGATGGGCCGCAAGAAGGTCACGATCGTGCACAAGGCCAACATCATGAAGGCGCTCACCGGCATCTTCCTGGAGACGGGCCTCGAGCTGTACGAGCGCAAGTACAAGGGCAAATTCCAGCTCGACAGCGTCATCGTCGATGCCTGCGCGATGAAGCTGGTGCTCAATCCCTGGCAGTTCGACATGCTGGTCACGACCAACCTGTTCGGCGACATCCTGTCCGACCTGGTGGCGGGCCTGGTCGGCGGCCTGGGCATGGCGCCGGGCGCCAACATCGGCAGCGAAGCGGCCATCTTCGAGGCGGTGCACGGCTCGGCGCCTGACATCGCGGGCAAGGGCGTGGCCAACCCCACGGCCCTGATGCTGGCCGCCGCGCTGATGCTCGACCACTGCCGGCTGCCGGACCTGGCCGCGCGACTGCGCAAGGCCATCGACGAGACCCTCAACATCGACAAGGTGCGCACCGGCGACCTGGGCGGCAGCGCCGGCACCGAGGCCTTCACCCAGGCCCTGGTGAGCCGGATCGCCAACGGCTGAAGAGGGGGCCTAGAACACGCCCAGCGCCAGCCCCGCCGCCATGGCCTCGCCCAGCACCCTACAGCGCGCGAGATCATCGTCCCCGATGGTCTTGGCCGCGAGGATGGCCTGCGGCGTCTGCGCATGGGTGCAGACGATGAGCGGCTCCGCCACCGGCCTGAGCCGCCATCCGGTGGCGATGCGTTCGATCTGGCGGGCGGCGTTCTGCCCGTCGCTGCCGGCGCAGATGAGCGTGGCATAGGGGCGGCCGTTGACCTGGTCGAGTGCGCCGTAGTAGCTGCGATCGAAGAAATCCTTGAGCTGCCCGCTCATGGCCGCGAGATTCTCGGGCGTGGCGAAGAGATACCCGTCCGCGGCGAGCACGTCGGAGGCGCCCGCCTGCGCTGCCGTCAGCAGCCGCACGTCGATGTCCGTGTCCGACAAGGCCCCCGCGCGCGCAGCCTCGACCATTTGGCGCGTGCCGCCCGTCATCGTGTGGTAAACGATCAGCAGCGTCTTCGGCATGCCCGTGACCCTTGCGCGTCGTCTTTCCCTTGCTTCATGCGGCCGAGGCAACCCAGTCCCACACGCGCGCAGGCGCCTCGACCATGACGTTGTGGCCGTGCGGCCCGAGTCCTTGCGCACCGGGATCGAGCGCACGCAACTGCTCGAGGGTCACCATTGCGTCATGATCCCCGCGCCCAAGATGCACGGGGCAGCGGGCCAGCGCCATCAACTCTGTCATCGGCGGCGGGCCCACGCCATGGCCCCGGGGATCCATGGAGAGGCGCCAGCCGTCGGCATCGCGCGCGATGCCGCGTGCCGTCACGGGCGACGCGGCCTCCGCGATCCCGGCCAGGCCGGCGACCTTCAGGTAGCGCTGCGAAGCCTCCTCCTTCGTAGGCAATCGCTTGGCGGGCTGGGCGGCCAGACTCTCCATGCGCTGGAGTTCCTCATCGGTCCACGCGACCTTGATGCCCGCGCCGAAGACGCTGTGCGGCGCGACCCCGAACCAGCCCGTGGCCAGGGCCAGCGCAATCACTCCGCCGAGCGAGTGGCCGAGCACCACGAGGCGGCCCGCCGGATCGACATGCGGCAGCACGGCGCGTGCAACCGTCGCGGCGTACTGGCCGATGCCGTAGCTCTCCTGCCGATCGGAGCTTCCATGCCCTGGCAGGTCCATGGCGAGCCAGCGGCCGCGCCAGCGCGCGCCGGCCTCCGCGCAGAAAGGCGACCAAACGGCTCCTGTCGCCCCCATCCCGTGCAGCAGGAGGAGCAGGTCCGAGCCTTTACCGCCGTGTTCCATGTGCATGCGCATCGCCTTCATTGCCTCCGCCGCATTCTCGAAAAGGACCGAGGTTAATCGACCGCCCTGCAAGGCCGTCGGCTCAGGGCTGTGCGGAGGGCTTGGCGCGCTGCAGGGACCAGCCCAGGGTCATGCCCGCAGCCGCCAGCAGGATGGCGGCCGAGCCGACGAACTGCAGCGGCTTGAGCCGGTGGTCGAAGGCGAGGAAGTCCACCACCATGGCGACGATCGGGTAGAGGAATGACAGCGCGCCAATCGAATGCGTCGGCAATTTCTGGATGGCGCCGTAAAGCAGCGCGAAAACCAGCCCGGTGTACACGGCGCCCATCACCAAGAAATCGGCCCAGACGCGGGTGCCGGCCGGAAGATTCGTGAGGTCCGCGAAGGGCGCGATCATGAGGGCGCCGACGCAGACGTGGATCAGGGCGATGAGGTGCGGGGGCATATCGCCGAGCTTCTTGGTCACGATCGACGCGACCGCGTAGAAGAACGCTGCGCCGAGCGCCATCACGACGCCCGCAATGTACGCGGTGTCGGGGCCCGCATAGGCCGCCGCGGACGGCCTGGCCTGCACGATCAGCAGCACGCCGGCGAACGCGATGGCCAGCCACATGAGCTTGGTGGCAGTGATTCGCTCGGAAAAGAACAGCGCGCCGAGGCCGATCAGCATGAACGGCTGGGTGTTGTAGACCGCGATGGCGACGGAGATCGACGCCCTGGAAAAGGAGGCGAAGATCAGCAACCAGTTCAGCACGATGGCCACGCCACCCACGGCGGCCCATCCGATCTGCCTGAGCGTGAGCCTGCGCGGCAGCGAGCCGGTGAGGGCGCACACCAGCGCCAGGGTGGCCGCGCCGAAGACACAGCGCCAGAACAGCAACGGGATGATGGGCTGCCCCGAATAGACGACGAACCAGCCGATGGTGCCGGAGATCAGCATGGCTGCCATCATCTGCAGCGTACCGATGGATTTCTCGTTCATGTTCGACAGGGCGCTCCGCCGGGTGGGGGTCGCGTATTGTCCACCGTCTCGTGGCCAGGACTTCATCCGGGCTCAGGCATTCGCTTGACAAGCGCTCATTCGATAGGCGGATGACGCCATGCGTTCAGCCCTGCCGTGCAAGCAGGCGCTGCACGAGTCGGTGCTGCACCCTGCGCTCGGCGACATGGCAAACGAGCCGAAGCGCCTGCGTGTGCAGGATCGGCTCCAAGCAGGGTCATCGGGCCTCCGGTCGACGTCGGGATATTCCTGTTTTTCAGAACTAATCTTCCGTGATTATCTGGTTTTTCAGGCGGGTCGACGTGTCTAATCTTCGCTGCATCTTCAATCCTTCCGACGGAGGTCTGTGATGCAGGTGTTGTTCAACGCCCGCGGCGCCGAGGCACTGGCGTGGCGCGAAGTGGCCGTGATGCGCACCCGGTTCGTGATGCGCAGGCTGCATTGGATGGTGCCGCGTGCCTACGTCCACCTGGACGATGTGAACGGGCCGCGTGGCGGACCGGACAAGCGCTGCCGCATCGAGTTGCGCGCACCCGGCGCCGATCCGCTGGTGGTCACCTCGATCGCGACCGACTGGCGCCGCGCGCTCGACACCGCGCTGAAGCGCGCAGCGCATGCCTTGATGCGGTGGTGGCGGCGCCGCCGCACCCAGCCGCCGGCCCTGCGGCGGGTGCCTTCGCGCTAAGCCCGTCCTGCCACCCTTTCGAGATTCAGGGGGGCGGCGGCCACTCGCTGCTCCCTGCGCACGCCGGCCGAGCCGGTCACATCACCCACCCGCAAACCCCTACCGCCGTGGACACGCTCCCTCACTTCCTGAATGCCGACTTGCTCGGCACCGCCGCCTGGATCTGGCTGGTCTTTGCCACCTTGGTGGTGGCGTTGCTTGCGTTCGACCTTGGCGTCCTTCACAAGGACGACCGCGCCATCGGCGTCGGCGAGAGCCTGGTGCTGTCGGCTGGCTACATCGGCGCGGCGCTGGCCTTTGGCGCCTGGGTGTGGTGGATGAAAGGTGCCGGCAGCGGCATCGAGTACTACACCGGCTTTCTGATCGAGAAGTCGCTGTCGATGGACAACGTCTTCGTGATCGCGCTGATCTTCGGCTACTTCGCGATCCCGCCGAAGTACCAGCATCGCGTCCTGTTCTGGGGCATCCTGGGTGTGATCGTGCTGCGCGCGATCCTGATCGGCCTGGGCGCCACGCTCGTCAGCCAGTTCTCGTGGATCCTCTACCTCTTCGGCGCCTTCCTCGTCGTCACGGGCATCAAGATGTGGCTGATCGCAGATCATCAGCCCGACATCGCGAGCAATCCGTTGCTGAAGATGCTGCGTCGCCGGCTCAACGTGACTCCAGAACTGCATGGCAACGCGTTCTTCGTGCGCCAGACCGATCCGGCGACCGGCCGCAGCCTGCGCTACGCGACGCCGCTTTTCCTCGCGCTGTGCCTGGTGGAGGCAGTGGACCTGGTGTTCGCGGTCGACTCGGTGCCGGCCATCTTCGCCATCACCACCGATCCGTTCATTGTCTACACCAGCAATATCTTCGCCATCCTGGGCCTGCGCGCGCTGTACTTCGCACTGGCCGCAATGATCGAGCGCTTCAGGTACCTGAAGTACGCGCTGGCGCTAGTGCTGGTGTTCATCGGCACGAAGATCTTCCTGGTCAACATCATCGGCAAGTTCCCGCCGGCGCTGTCGCTGTCGGTGACCTTCGGCCTGATCGCGGGCGGCGTGATCGTCTCCCTGTGGAAGACGCGGCCCGGCGCGCCGCACATTGCCGCCACGACTGCGCGTTCAGAACATTGAGGCTTGCAGGCTGGACGCTCGACAGGCGCGGCCAGCTGGCTCGAGCTGCCAGCGCGACTCGTCCATCGGAACAAGCCCGCGTCCTTGCGAGGCAACGGGTGGGCCGGGATCTGGCGCGGCCTATCGAACGGCAGCTGTGCAGAAAATGTGTTGACTCCAATTAATCAACCTTGTACTCCGTCGGGACGCCGATTCATACTGCCATTCGGGCATCCTTGAAGAATCGGAGAAAACATGAATCGCAGGAGCTTCGGGCGCGGTCTGTTGACGTTCGTACTGGCAAGCAGTTGCATCGTGTCCACCCTTGTCGACTTGAACGGGACACACCTGTTCAACCCTGCCTGGCATCCGCACGCGGTTTTTCACGATGCGCTCATGCTTCTGTTCCTGGCGGCTGTGACGGCCATTGCGCTGTGGATGCTCTGGCGAAAAGACGGAGACCGAAGAGTTGCAGTTCTTGTGGCCACACTGGTACCCATCGCGTTCTGGACGCCTTTCTTCTATATCACCTGGATACTTCCGAACAGCAGTCTTAACGCCTTCGATGAACCGCTGCCCAAGCTCGCCGGCATCACCATGTACCCCAACGTCATCATCGCCTTTGTGATGTGCCTGTTGGCAGTTGTGGGCTACCGGTTTGCCCGTGCGGAGGAATAAGCGGTGCAACGCTTCCGTGCCGGCTCGACTCGACTGATCTGTCTTGCAGCCTGTGTGCCGCAACTCGCGTTGGCTCACGGAGACTTCCGGGCCGGTGGGGTGGTCTCCGGATTCTTGCATCCCATCCTCGGGGTCGACCACCTCTCGTGCATGGTTCTCCTCGGCGCGCTCAGCACACTGGGCTCGCGCTTTGACCTGATGAGGGTTCCGGCCGCTTTCGTCATCACGGCCTCGGTGGGTACGGTGTGGGGATTTCAGCTTGGAGTGCCCTCCTGGACGGAGCCGGCAGTTCAGGTTTCAGCGGTTCTGCTTGCGGGACTTCTGTTTCATGTCTTTCTATGCAGACTCCTGCTGATTCCCTCGGCTCTCGCATTCGGCATGCTCCACGGAATGGCTCACGGCGCGGAACTCACGCGCGCTGCTCAGCCCGTCGCCTATGGGGTTGGATTCGTGCTTGCCACCATCTCCTTGCATGTCCTGGGCATTGGGCTTGCCGAGGGCATGAAGGAGCGGCAGGCGCAAATTCGAGGTGCCGTGGGTCGCCTGCGGCAGCAGCTGCGAAGGTGAGCAATGGAGGGCTCGACCGCAGCATGAAGCCGTGAGCGAAGGCGATGCGCCCGAGCTTCCTGGTGTCGATGGTCGCCGAGTGCATCAGCTCGCTCCCGCACCGCGCGTGGGCTTGGCCGGGCGGCGCAGCTCGAACAACTCGGTGACCCGGAGGTACTGAAAGCCGCCCAGGCGCGCGATCGGCTGCGCCTTCAGCACGTCGAAGTGCCCGGCAGCGTCGAGGTAGTCGTCGGCCACGTGTACGGCGATCACCTGCCCGAACACTGCGGCGCTGGCACGGTCCTGCGGCCGCAGGGGCGGAAAGTCGACGATGCGCATCAGCCGGCATTCGAGCGAGACCGGCGACTCGGCCACGCGCGCGCAGCGCACCAACTCGCACGGCGCGGGCGTCAGCCCGGCAAGCCGGAATTCGTCGACGCTGCGCGGCACTGCGGCCGACGTCGCGTTCATCGCCTCGCGCAAGTCGTAGGTGGCAAGGTTCACGCAGAACTCGCCGCTGAGCCGGACGTTTGCGAGCGTGTCCTTCTCCGCGCGGTCTTCGGGCGCGTTGTTGGCGAACATGACCATGGGCGGCGTCGCCGAAACTCCGTTGAAGTACGAGAAGGGCGCCAGGTTCGCAATGCCGTCCGGCCCGAGCGTGGACACCCAGCCGATCGGCCGGGGCGCCACGACCGAGTTGAAGAGGGAGGTGCGATAGCGCAAATCGTCGGTGGCCACGAACATGGTCAGTCCCGGTCCTCGAGCAGACCCGCACGCCGCAGCACGCCGTCCAGCCGGGCTTCGAGCTCCGGCGTGGCGGGCATCATGGGCAGCCGGTGCTCGTTGCGCGCCAGGATGCCCAGCCGTCGCATCATGTACTTCATGGGGATTGGATTGGTGTCGAAGAACACCGCCTTGTTCAGCTCGTACAGCGAAAAGTGCAGCGCGCGCGCCCGGGCGAGGTCGCCGGCGGCGGTCGCATTCGCCAGGTCGGCCACGAGCCGCGGCGCGACGTTGGCCACCGCGTTCATGAGCCCGCAGGCGCCCACGGCCATCATGGGGAACGAGTACTCCTCGAGGCCCACGAACACGCGGAACTGCGGGCCGAGCACCTTCAGCATGTCGGTGACCAAGCCCAGGTCGGCGACCGCATGCTTGATGCCCACGAGTGTGGGCACTTCATCGGCGATCTGGCGCAGCGTGTCCATCTCGACGTCGATCGCCGTGCGCCCGGGGATGTGGTAGATCATCAGCGGCAGCCGCGTGCGCGATGCGACGTCGCGATAGAACGCCGCGAGGCCCCGCTGCGGCGGGCGCACGTAGTAGGGCGTGACCACCAGCAGCGCGTTCGCACCGTCGCGTTCAGCCGCCTCGGTCAGTTCCACCGTCTCCTTGTGCGACTGCGAACCCGTGGCAGCGACGACCGGCACCCGGCCGCCGGCAGCCTGGACGGCGACGCGCAGCAGTTCCTTGCGCTCGACGAGCGTGAGGGTGGAAGGCTCCGCGGTTGTGCCGTTGACCAGCACGCCGTGCGAGCCGTTGTCGACTTGGTAACGCACGAGGCCGGCGTAGGCGTCGTAGTCCACCTTGCCGTCGCGCAGCGGCGTGACCAGCGGCGTGATGGAGCCGCGCAGGAACTTGTCGTCGAGCGCGATCATGCGGCCACCTCGGCGCGGTTGGTGTCGAAGCCGGCGCTGGAGCCGAGCAGCTTCGCCGGCAGCTTCATGTCCTCCTGCCAGAGCAGCGATTCCATGTAGATGTTCAGCGGCTGGTCCTGTACCGTCAGCTCGTACACCTGCTC
Source organism: Variovorax defluvii (assembly GCF_039541515.1). Classification (NCBI taxonomy): domain Bacteria; kingdom Pseudomonadati; phylum Pseudomonadota; class Betaproteobacteria; order Burkholderiales; family Comamonadaceae; genus Variovorax; species Variovorax defluvii. The sequence continues at coordinate 406,695 of NZ_BAABGJ010000080.1, read as the reverse complement.
GTCATACGAGGCATGGTTGTGGACCGCCCAGCCCGGCGCCGAGAGCATCAGGTCGCCTTCGCTCCATTCGTAGCGGTTGCCGGCCACGTTGCTGAAGCCCCGGCCCTTGAAGTAGTAGTTGATGGCCGCGGACACGTGGCGGTGCGGGCGGTCGACGATGCCGGGGGGACGGATTGTCATGGTCGCGAAGAAGTTCGGCGTGATGCCGTTGAACCGCGTGGTGAGCGGGTTGTACATCATGTAGAGCCGCCGGCCGACATAGCGGCTGCCGAGCGCCTCGAGCTTGTCCAGTTCGCCCTTCACGACCTGCCAGGGGAAGTGCAGCGTGGGCGAGACTGCGGGCGTCGGGTTGATCAGCGTCTCGTAGGGCATCAGCATGCCGCCGTCGCTGCCGATCGGGATCATGCCGAAAGGGCTCTGGCGCGCGGGGTCCGCCGCGTGTGCCTCCTCCTGCTCGACGTGCACGGCGTCGCTGTCCGCGCGGACATCCTCCGGCAGGTACACGTTCATGCTCTGCAGCAGCGGCACGTTGGAATAGGTCAGTCGCGCGAGCAGCGATTTGCCGGTGTTGCGATGCACGTAGGGCGTGAACGAGGGGTGGTTCCAGACGTCGTAGCGGCGGTGGCGGATCGTCTTGTCGCCGACCGTCACTTCGCCTTCGCCCTCGATGTTGAAATTCACTTCCGTTGCGTTGTGGCGGAACGCAGCGGTGGATTCACCGGGCTTGAGGACGCTCAGCTTGACCTGTATGCCGGGCGCCAGCCCGGGTGCGTTGGCGGGCGCCATGGGATGCACGATCAGGCTTTCCCTGCGGCCGTTGGCAGGCTTCGGCAGTTCGGCCAGGCGCTGTATCTCGGCATCGATGGTCGCCTTGCTGACCACCAGCGGCGACCAGTAGCTGTTGCGGTCGGCGGCGGCGCGGCCGGTGACGTCGTCGAAGGCGGCCTGCCGGGGCTCGAAGGATTTGCGGAGGGGGTTCATTGGCTTGCTCCAGGAGATGCTGCGGGATCGAAGCCGTCCTCGAAGACGGACGGCACGGGGGGGTCGAGTTCGAGCGTGTTGACGATGAGGGCGTGCGTCACGTAGCGCCCCACGAGGAAGGCGATGGCCATCGCCTCCCCCGGGGCGAAGTGCGGGTCGAGTGCGTCGAATTCGGCGCCGGCGCCGCGGCCGCGGGTGCGAATGGCCGCGATCGCGTAGCGCTGGGCCGCCTGCTGCGCCGGCGTCATGAGGTGCGCGCTGTCAGGCGAGAGGCGCCGCACCTCCGCGAGCCAGTCGCGGCCCAGACCGTGGCGCATCGACAAGCGCTCGTGCTGGTTGCGCTCGTAGCGGTTCTCCATCAGCGTGGCCACGGTGAGTACCACGGCTTCCGAGATGTCGAAGGGCACGGCGTCCTTCAGTGCGTCGGTGAAATGCATGAAGTGCAGCAGTACATCGGGCGCCTGAGCGCCGACCTGGAACATCTCACCGAGGTAGCCGAGTCGCCGCACGCGCGGGCCGAGGTAGGCGGCCAGCGCATCGGGCATCGCGTCCGTGCCCAGGCGTGGAATCCAGTCGTGCTTCATGTCGTGTGGGGAAGAAACAAGGGGATCGATTGCGGTTGGCGGTCAGCTTAGTCCGTTGTCTATAATGGATCAAGATTGATTATCGAGTGCATATACGAAATGAACACCACCGCCCGCACCGCCTCGCCCAAGGAGCCGCCTTCGGACTACCTCTCCGCCAAGGAAGCCGCGCGCATGTTGGGGGTGAAGATTCCCTCGCTGTATTCGTACGTCAGCCGCGGCGTGATCCGCTCGGTCATGCAGCCCGGCACGCGGGCGCGTCTGTACTACCGCGAGGATGTCGAGAGCGCGGGCAAACGCATGGGCGGGCGCGCCGGCATTCCCGACACGGTGGAGACGGCCGTGCGCTGGGGCCAGCCCATGCTGGCCTCGTCCGTCACCGAGCTGACAGATGGCGGGCCGCGCTACCGCGGGCGCGACGCGATCGAGATGGCGCGCCGCGGCCGCAGTTTCGAGTCGGTGAGCGAGCTGCTGTGGAGCGGGCTGGACTTTCCCGCGCTGCCGTGCTGGTCGCACCCCGAACCACCGTCCGAGGTGTTCCGCCGAGTGGAGGTGGCGTGCAAAGACGCGGGCGGGCTGACCAGCGGCCGGCTCATGGTGCTGACCAACGTGATGGTGGCGTTGTCGATGCCCGAGAAGCCCGATTTCGAGCGCGGCACCACGATGGCCGACGCCGCCAGCCTGATCTGCCTGTACGCCTCGGCGATGGGGCTGCTCGGGCCTGCGAAGCGCATTGTGCGGCCGGTGAGCGGGCGGCCGGTGGCCGAGCTGCTCGCCGCTGCGCTGCTGCCTGGCAAGTCGAGCGAGGAGGCGGTGCAGGCGATCAACGCAGCTCTCGTTGTGTGCGCGGATCACGAGCTTTCGCCCTCGACGCTTGCCGCGCGCGTGGCCGCCTCCACTGGCGCTGAACTGCGCGCGTGCCTGCACGCGGCCATCGCCACGCATTCGGGCATCCGCCTGGGCGGCGGCTGCGACCGCGCGGAGCAGCTGCTGGCCGCTGCGCGCAACCCGGAGGACCTGCGGCGTTCCATCGGCACGCTGGAGAGTGCGGGGAGGCAGGTGCCGGGCTTCAACCTGATCGCCTATCCCAAGGGCGATCCCCGCGCGCGTTTCCTGCTGGAGCTCGCGTCGCAACTGCCGGGCGCGGCGAAAACGTCCTACGGGCGGCTGGAGCCGCTGCTGAAGGAAGCGGAGACCTCCTTCGACCTCAAGCCAAGCATCGAGGTGGGGCTGATCGGGCTGGCAATGGCGCTGAAGCTGCCGCCACGTGGCGCCTCCGCGCTCTGGACCATCGGCCGTTGCGCGGGCTGGACGGCGCACGTCGTCGAGCAGCGGCTGGCGGGCTTCATGCTGCGGCCGCGCGCCAAGTACGTGCCGCCGGCATGAACACCCCGCGCTGCCTGATCGAAATCGAAGCCGACTCCAGCGTCGATCAGTCGATCAGTCGATTAGTGGAAAACCCTGATTATCGATTTTGAAAATCAATCTTTATCGATGTTGATCGGCCTTCTAAACTGCCTTCATTCCGACACGAGGCAGACGAGATGCAACCCGAACTCAACGACGAGCAGCGACTGATCCGCGAAACGGTGGCAGGCATCGCTCGAGAGCGGTTCGCCGCGGGCGCTGCGCAGGCCGACCGCCTGCGCGAGCCTCCGGTCCACAACTTGAGGATGCTGGCCGAACATGGTTTCCTCGGCCTCTCCATTCCTGCGGAATACGGCGGCGCCGGTCTCGGGCTCACCGAGGTCGTGCTGGTGATCGAGGAGACCGCCCGGGTATGCCCGAACACCGCGATCCTGCTGAGTTGCACCGATGGTGCGACCCCGCGCGTGATCCAGCACATCGGCACCGAGGCGCAGAAGCGCAAGTACCTGCCGCGCTTTGCCAAGGGCGAACTGCTCGCCGCATGGAGCATGTCCGAGGCCGATGCTGGCTCCGACCTGGCCAGCCTGCGGACCAAGGCCGTGCCGAGTTCCGAGGGCTACGTGGTCAACGGCAGCAAGATGTGGTGCTCCGCCGCGCAGGTGGCCGACCTTTTCCTGGTGCTGGTGCGCGTGGGCGATGCGCCCGGGCTCGGAGGCATCGGCGGCATCCTGGTGGAACGCGGCACGCCGGGCTTCACCATCGGCAAGCACCTGGACCTGATCGGTCTGCGCGGTACGGGCATGGCGGAGCTCGTGTTCGAGGACTGCGTGGTCCCGCGCGAGAACCTCATCGTGCCCGCCGGCGGCATGAAGGACCTGCTGGCCGTGTTCGACGCCGACCGCATCGCGGGCAATCCGCCGATCGCCCTCGGGCTGGCTACCGAAGCCCTCGCGCGCAGCGCCCAGTACCTCAAGGAGCGCCGCCAATTCGGCAAGCTGCTCGGCGATTTCCAGGGGCTTCAGTGGAAGCTCGCGGACATGGCGATCCAGCTGGAGGCCGGGCGCTCGCTGCTTTACCAGGCCGCGCGCCGCGTCGACGCGGGCACGGCGCACATGATGGACGCGTCCATCGCGAAGACCTTCATCAACGAGATGGCGATCCGCGTGACGGACGAGGCGATCCAGCTGCATGGCGCCTATGGCCTGTCCGAGGAGTTCGGCCTCGAGCGTCTGTACCGCGACGCGCGCGGTCTCGCGATCGGCTACGGCACGACACAGATCCATCGCAACATGGTCGCGCGCGAGGTGCTGAACGGCACCTGGTTCGGGTGAGAGGGATCTCCGATGAAATTCGATCGCATCTCGCTGCACACCTACAGCCTGCCCTACCGGCAGAGGGTAACCTGGAGCGACACCGTGGAAGCCGAAGCGAACTACGTGCTGCTGCGCATCGCCGACGACGAAGGACGCGTCGGCTATGCGGAGGCAACGGCCAAGCCCACCTGGTCCGGCTACACGACCCGCGCGCTCGTCGCCACGCTGCAGGAAGTCTTCCTCCCACTGCTGGTGCAGGCGCAGGGCGATTCGCCGGAGCAGCTCGCGCGCAAGCTGCAACTGATCCCCGGCCACCACCAGGCGCGGGGCATGGTGGAAAGCGCGCTGTGGATGCTGGCGCACCCGGGCGCCGGCGCCGGCCTGCAGGTCCCGGTCTCCTGCACGCTGACGCGCCAGGCGCCCGGCGCCGTCGCCGAACAGGCCTGCATGCTGCGCGAGACGCTCGGGGTCGACTGCTTCAAGCTCAAGGGCGGACAGGGCGTCGAGGCCGACGTGGAGGTGGTGCGCGCCGTGCGCCGCGCCCTTCCGCATGCGTTCGTCTACGTGGACGCCAATTCCGCGTACGCGCCGGCCCAGCTCACTGCTTATTCGGCGGCCTTGGCCGATGCCGGCGCAGCGTTCCTCGAAGACCCGTGTGCGTTCACGCCTTCGGGCTTCGGGGCGAAGGCGCAGCAGTCGCACCTGCCGCTGCTGGTGGACCTGGCTGCCACCGATGCGGGGCTGGCCGCCCACTATGCGGCGCAGGGCGCGTTCGCCGTCAGCGGCAAGCCCGGCCGCTACGGCATTCCCGAGACCTTGCGCGTGACGAACGCCGCGCGCGAGACAGGCAAGGGCGTGTGCATCGGCCTCTTCGGCGAAAGCGACCTCGGGAGTCTGCTGAACCTGCAGGTCTACGCGGCCTTGCCGCTGGACAGCGTCATCGCGCCTGCGGAACTCAGTTTTTTCGTCGGCCTGCGCGAGTACGTGCTGCGCAAGCCTCCGGCCATCGTCGATGGAGCGCTGCGCCTGCTCGACTGCGCACTGGACGACGAGGCCATCGATTTCGGGCGCATGCAGGCCCATGCGATCTCGCGCTAGTCCGTGCGGCCACCTGCCATCTGCCACCTGCCGCTTGCCAACGACATCCGGAGTTCCACCATGACCAACCGCCGCCGATTCATGCTCGCGCTCGCCGCCTCCGCGCTGGCGCGTACAGCGCCCGCCTTGGCCGAGACATTTCCGAACGGACCCATCAAGCTCGTCGTGCCTTTCCCCGCAGGCGGCACCGCCGACTTCGTCGCGCGCCTGGCCGGTGACCGGCTCTCGGCGCAGCTGAAGGTGCCGGTCGTGATCGACAACCGCGTCGGCGCGAACGGCAACATCGCCACCGAAGCCGTGGCGCGCGCGCCCGCGGACGGCCAGACGCTGCTGCTGGGCAGCACCCCCAACCTGACGATCAACCCCGCGCTGTACAAGAAGGTCAACTTCGGCACCCTGAAGGACTTCGCGCCGATCACGATGCTGGCGCAGGCGCCCAACGTGCTGGTCGTCCACCCGTCGCTGGGCGTGAACAGCGTCGCCGAGCTGATCGCAGCGGCCAAGGCCAGGCCCGGCAAGATACTGTTCGCCTCCGGCGGCAACGGCTCGACCGGCCACCTGGCCGGCGAGATGCTCCAGCACGCCGCCGGCATCCAGCTCACGCACGTGCCTTACCGCGGCGGTCCGCAGGCCGTCACCGACCTGATCGGCGGGCAGGTGCAGATGCTGTTCTTCACCGTGCCGACGGTGATGCCGCACGTCAGGGCCGGCAAGCTGAAGGCGCTCGCCGTTTCGAGCCTGCGGCGCAGTCCGGTGCTGCCCGACCTTCCCACGGTCGCCGAGTCGGGCATCCCCGGCTTCGATGCGACCCCCTGGTTCGGCCTGCTCGCGCCGGCCGGCACGCCGCGCGCGGTGATCGATCGCATCAGCCTCGAAATCGCCAAGGCATGGGGCGACGAGGACATCAAGGCCAAGCTCGCCGGGCAGGGCGCCGAGCCCTGGACCACCACGCCGGAGCAGTTCACCGCGCAGCTCAAGGCCGACCTGGTGCGTTGGCCCGAGGCCGTCAAGCGCTCCGGCGCCACCGTCGATTGAAATCACCCGAGGACTTTCCCATGGACTACGAAACCATCCTGCTGGACGTCGAGGACGGCGTCGCGACGATCACCCTCAACCGGCCGCACAAGAAGAACTGCATGAACCCGCGCATGCACGACGAAATGACGCACCTGCTGGAGGCGCTGCGCTACGACGACAGCGTGCGCGTGCTCGTGTTCACCGGCGCGGGCGACTCCTTCTGCGCCGGCATGGACATCAAGGAGTTCTTCGTCGCGCTCAAGGACAAGCCGCACGCCTACGACCGCGTGGAGCGCGTCGCCTCGGAGTGGCGCGGGCGCACCTTGCGCTTCTATCCCAAGCCGACCATCGCGATGGTCAACGGCTGGTGCTTCGGTGGCGGCTTTGCCAACGTGGAAGGCTGCGACCTGGCGTTCGCCGCGGACGATGCGCAGTTCGGCCTGTCCGAGATCAACTTCCGCATGCTGCCCGGCGGTGCCGTCGCCAAGTCCATGGCCAACCTCATGCGGCCGCGCGACGCGATGCTCTACGCGCTCACCGGCCGCAATTTCGACGGCCGTAAGGCCGCGGAGATCGGCCTCGTGAATGCGTCCTTCCCGCGCGAATCGCTGCGTGCCGAAACGATGCAGGTCGCCCGCGAGATCGCGGCCAAGGACGCCTGGGCGCTCAAGGGTGCCAAGGAGAGCTACCGCTACGCCCTCGAAATGAGCTGGGACGCTTCCATCAGCTACGTCAACGCGAAGGGATGGGAGCTGGAGAAGGTGCAGAACACCACCTGGATCGGCGGTGCGGCCGACGACTTCGTCGCGGGCAAGTATCGGCCCGGCCTCGAAGGCCACGAGACGCTGCGGGACGAGGGGCAGCCGTGAGCGCGCCGCTGGGCTGGGCCGACCTGCAGGTCGGCCAGGCGTGGCGCAGCGGGGGCCGGACGTTGACCGAGACGGAGCTGTCGCTCTTCGCGATGCTCACCGGCGACCGCCATCCGATCCATGTCGATGCCGAGTACAGCCGCTCGGCCCGTTTCGGGCAACGGCTTTTCCACGGGACTTTCGGGATCGCGATCGCCGTGGCGATGGCGACCGAACTGCCACAGCTGCGCGAACCCGTGGTGGCCGCCACCGGCGTCGACGGCTGGCGCTTCCTCGCGCCGCTCTTCATCGGCGACACGGTGCACGTGGAGGTAGAGCTCACCGGCCTGGGCGTGCCCCAGGGCGGGAAGGTCGGCGTGCTGGAGCGCCGCATCCGACTGGTCAAGCAGGACGGCGCCGTCGCCCAGCAGGGCACCAGCGGCCTCATGGTCACGCTCGCCGCCGCGGCCTAGTTTTTCAGCGAACAGGAGATTTTGAGATGGCAAAGCTTTGCCCGTTCATCGCGCGCCTGCCGGTGGCAGCGCTCGGCGTCTTCATGGCGCTGCCCTCGCACGCGCAGCCCGCGTGGCCGACGCAGCCCGTCAAGCTCGTGGTGCTCAAGGCCACGCAGGGCAAGTGCAACGACGGCTCCTTCGGCCGCGGCAGCAGCGCGCACCTCGCGGCCGAAGCCTGGCGTGCCGGCACCGGCACCGACATCAGGCACATCCCCTGTAAGGGCGTAGCCGAGATCATTCCCGCGCTGATCGGTGGCGACATCCAGGTGCTCTTCGCGTCACAGGCGGCTGCGCTGCCGCACATCAAGGCCGGCAAGCTCGTGGCCGACGCAGGCCTCAAGCCGGAGTGAAGCCATGGAGACGACACTGGCCGCACTGATCGAGCGCAACGCGCGTCTTCATGGGGGAAGGCTGGCCGTGGTCAGCAACGGGCGGCGCTACACCCACCTGGAACACGCGCGACGCATCTGGAAGCTGGCGCGCGTTCTCGGCGCGTTGGGACTCGCGCGCGGTGACCGCGTGGCGATCCTCTCGCAGAACCGTAGCGAAATCCTCGAGGCTTTCGGCGCCGCCGAGTGCGCAGGCATGATCTCGACGCCCTTCAACTGGCGCCTGTCGGTCCAGGAGCTGGTCAGGGTCGCGCTCGACTGCAGGCCGTCGGTGCTGTTCTTCGACGGCGGCAATGCCGAGACGGCGCGCGAGCTCGCCGCGGTGCTGCCCGGGCTTGCGCTCGTGACCTTCGACGCCGCTGTGAACGGCGCGGTCGAGTACGAAGCGCTGCTCGCCGGCGCGGAGTCGGACGCGCCACCGGTCGCGCCACCTGGGCCGGACGACATCGCCAACATCATCTACACCAGCGGCACGACAGGCGTTCCCAAGGGCGTGCAGTGGAGCCACGGTGCGCTGATGCACGCGGCGGGAACCATTGCCTGCCAGGCCGGAGAACGGCCGACGGATCGGCTGGCGGTGGTCATGCCCCTGTTTCACATCGGCGCGCGAATCGAATGGCTGGCGCTGCAGGCCATGGGCGGCTCGGTCATCGTGCTGCCTTCCTTCACGCCCGAGTCCTTCTTCGAGACGGTGGCGTCTGAGCGCGTGACCATGGCGCACCTGGCGCCGGTCATGGTGAACATGCTGGTCGACCATCCGGCGCGTGAGCGGCACGACCTGTCGAGCATGCGCGACATCCACTACGGCTCGGCCCCGGTGCCTGAAGCCAACCTGCGGCGCGCCGTGGCCGCGTTCGGTCCCATCTTCACGCAGCTGTACGGCATGACCGAGCACATCATCTCCTCGATGCTGCTGCCCTACCAGCAGGAGCTCGAAGGCGACGAGGTCGCGAGGCGCCGCCTGCGTTCGGCGGGGCAGCCGTATCCGGGCGTGGGTATCCGCATCCTCGACGACCGGGGCGAAGACGCGGCTCCCGGTGCGATCGGCGAGGTCGCGGTGCGGTCGGCCTCGATGATGAGCGGCTACTTCGGCAACCCGCAGGCCACCGCCGACGCGATCCGCGGCGGCTGGCTGCTCACGGGCGACCTCGGCAGCGTCGACGAGGACGGCTTCCTCTACATCGTGGACCGCAAGAAGGACATGGTGATCTCCGGCGGCGAGAACATCTACTGCCGCGAGGTAGAGGAGACGCTGCTGCTGCACCCGGCCATCCACGATGCCGCAGTGATCGGCGTGCCCGACGCCAAGTGGGGCGAAGCCGTCAAGGCCTTCGTGATCCTGCAGGACGGCGCGCAGCTGTCGCAGAGCGAGGTCATCGCCCACTGCCGCCTGCACATGGCCTCTTACAAGCGGCCGCAGTCGGTCGACTTCGTGGCGCAGTTGCCGCGGCTGCCGCACGGCAAGGTCGACAAGAAGGCGCTGCGTGCGCCGTACTGGTCCGGCGCGGGGCGCAACGTCGGCTGAGCGCTCCTTCTTCCGTCTTGGAACGCACGACGGACTCCTTCGGCGACGCGAGCGCGGCACGGTAGCGAACGCCCTCGGGTAGCTTCAGCTCGACCGTCTCCTTGCGCCCGGGTCCGCAGGCCTCTATTCGCTCGCACCGCACCGCCGCTTCGAGTTCTGTCAGCAAACTGCAAGGCAGAGCCTCATAATTATGAATTCAGTTTCGGCCAGCCGGGTCCCGGCACAGGAGACGAGCCCATGAGTTATGCCGCCTTTTATCGCCACTCCATCGAATCGCCGGAGGCCTTCTGGGCCGAGCAGGCCAAGCTGATCGATTGGCAGACGCCGCCGCGGCAGATCCTCGACGATAGCCGGCCGCCGTTCGCGCGCTGGTTCGTCGGCGGCACCACCAACCTGTGCCACAACGCGGTGGATCGCCACCTGGCCGAGCGGGCCGACCAGCCCGCCCTGATTGCCGTCTCCACCGAGACCGGGACCGAGCGCACGTACAGCTTCCGCGAGCTGCAAGGGCAGGTGCAGCGCGTCGCGGCCACTCTGGTTTCGCTGGGGGTGGGGAAGGGCGATCGCGTGCTGATCTACATGCCCATGATTGCCGAGGCCGCCTTCACCATGCTGGCCTGCGCGCGGCTAGGCGCGATCCATTGCGTGGTCTTCGGCGGGTTTGCGAGCGGTTCGCTGGCCTCGCGCATCGAGGACGCCACGCCCAAGGTGGTCGTCAGTGCCGATGCCGGTTCGCGCGGCGGCAAGGTGATCGCGTACAAGCCGCTGCTGGACGAGGCCCTTCGCCTGTCGGCCCACAAGCCCGATGCGGTGCTGCTGTTCGATCGCGGCCTGGCGCCGATGGATCTCACCGAAGGGCGCGACCACCTCGCGGCGCCCCTGCTCGAGAAGCACCGGGACGCGCAGGTCCCCTGCACCTGGCTGGACGCGACCGACATCAGCTACACCATCTACACCAGCGGCACCACGGGCCGGCCCAAGGGTGTCCAGCGCGACGTCGGCGGGTATGCGGTGGCGCTGGCGGCCAGCATGAAGCACATCTTCGACGGCCATGCCGGCGAGACCTACTTCTCCACCAGCGACATCGGCTGGGTCGTCGGCCACAGCTACATCGTCTATGGCCCGCTGATCGCCGGCATGGCGACGATCATGTACGAGGGCCTGCCCACGCAGGGACTGGACCGGCAGCCCGACGGCGGCATCTGGTGGCAACTCGTCGAGAAGTACAAGGTCACCGTGATGTTCAGCGCCCCGACCGCGGTGCGCGTGCTCAAGAAGCAGGACCCGGCGCTGCTGAAGAAATACGACCTCTCCAGCCTGCGCGCGCTATTCCTGGCGGGCGAACCGCTGGACGAGCCCACCGCGCGCTGGATCAGCGAGGGCCTGCGCGTGCCCATCATCGACAACTACTGGCAGACCGAATCGGGCTGGCCCATCCTCACGGTGGCCAACGGCGTGGAGCCCACGCCGAGTCGCTTCGGCAGCCCCGGCGTTCCGATGTACGGCTACAAGGTCAAGATCCTGAACGAGTCGACCGGCGAGGAACTGACCGGCCCCAACGAGAAGGGCGTGGTGGTGATCGAGGGGCCGACGCCGCCGGGCTTCATGCAGACGGTGTGGAAGGACGACGAGCGCTTCGTCAACACCTATTGGAAGAGTGTGCGGGGCAAGATGGTTTACTCCACCTTCGACTGGGGCATCCGCGACGCCGACGGCTACTACTACATCCTCGGTCGCACCGACGACGTCATCAACGTGGCCGGCCACCGCCTGGGCACGCGCGAGATCGAGGAAAGCATCTCCGGCCATGCCAAGGTGGCCGAGGTCGCGGTCGTGGGCGTGGCCGACAACCTCAAGGGGCAGGTGGCGATGGCCTTCGTGGTGCCGCGCGATGGCGCGGTACTGGGCGATGCCCAGGCCGCCCTGGTGCTGGAAGGCGAGGTCATGAAGCAGGTGTCCGACCAGCTCGGTGCGCTGGCGCGACCCTCGCGGGTGCATTTCGTGAGCGTGCTGCCCAAGACGCGCAGCGGCAAGCTGCTGCGCCGGGCCATCCAGGCCGTGTGCGAGGGGCGCGATCCGGGCGACCTGACCACCATCGAAGACCCCTCGGCGCTGCAGCAGATCCGGCAGTCGGTCGACGTTTCCAGGTAGGCGCCGGGCCTTCTTTCAATTCATCGAGCAAGGGCTTGTGGCGGCGCGCGGCGTCGCCCCCTATCGACCGTGGCACAATCGCGCGGTACTCGGGCCCTTCCCAGCCACAGTCGCATCCGCCAACCGGTTCAGCCGTGTCGCGGAAGGTTTCTTAACCAGCTAATGCTTCCCCCAGGGGAGCGAAGGTCAGCGCAACATGAGCGATTCGACGTCCTCCGCGTCCATCTATCACGCCTACCAAGGCAACACCTACCTCTTCGGCGGCAACGCGCCCTATGTCGAAGAGATGTACGAGAACTATCTCGCCAACCCCGGCAGCGTCCCCGACAACTGGCGCGCCTACTTCGACGCGCTGCAGCACGTGCCGGCCACCGACGGCAGCACCACGCGTGACGTCCCGCACCAGCCGGTCATCAACGCCTTCGCCGAGCGCGCCAAGCTGGGCACCATGCGCGCGGCGCCGTCCAGCGACGCCGACTCCGAGCTCGGCCGCCAGCGCACTGCGGTCCAGCAGCTGATCGCCGCCTACCGCAACGTCGGTGCCCGCTGGGCCGACCTCGACCCGCTCAAGCGCACCGAGCGTCCCGCCATCCCCGAGCTGGAGCCTTCCTTCTACGGCTTCAGCGACGGCGACCTGGAGACGGTGTTCAACACGAGCAACACCTTCTTCGGCCGCGACACGATGTCGCTGCGCGACCTGCTCAACGCACTGCGCGAAACCTACTGCGGCACCATCGGCGCCGAGTACATGTACATGACCGACCAGGGCCAGAAGCGCTGGTGGCAGCAGAAGCTCGAGAGCGCCCGTACCAATCCCAAGCTCTCGACCGAGCAGAAGAAGCACGTGCTCGAACGCCTGACGGCGGCAGAGGGCCTGGAGCGCTTCCTCCACACCAAGTACGTCGGCCAGAAGCGCTTCTCGCTGGAAGGCGGCGAGAGCTTCATCGTCTCCATGGACGAGCTGATCAACCTGGCCGGCACCAAGGGCGTGCAGGAGATCGTGATCGGCATGGCTCACCGCGGCCGCCTGAACGTGCTGGTCAATTCTCTGGGCAAGATGCCGGCCGACCTGTTCGCCGAGTTCGACCACACGGCGCCGGAAGACCTGCCCAGCGGTGACGTCAAGTACCACCAGGGCTTCAGCTCCGATGTCTCCACCCCCGGCGGCCCGGTGCACCTGAGCCTGGCTTTCAACCCTTCGCACCTGGAGATCGTGAACCCGGTGGTCGAAGGCTCGGTGCGCGCCCGCATGGACCGCCGCGCCGATCCTCAAGGCAAGCAGGTGCTGCCCGTGATCGTCCACGGCGACGCCGCCTTCGCCGGCCAGGGCGTGGTGATGGAGACGCTGGCGCTGGCCGAGACCCGTGGCTACTCCACCGGCGGCACGGTGCACATCGTCATCAACAACCAGATCGGCTTCACCACCAGCGACCCGCGCGACAGCCGCTCGACGCTCTACTGCACCGACATCGTCAAGATGATCGAGGCGCCGGTGCTGCACGTGAACGGCGACGATCCCGAAGCCGTGGTGCTGGCGACCCAGCTCGCCCTGGAGTTCCGCATGGAATTCCAGAAGGACGTGGTGGTCGACATCGTCTGCTTCCGCAAGCTGGGCCACAACGAGCAGGACACCCCCTCGCTGACCCAGCCGCTGATGTACAAGAAGATCAGCGCCCACCCCGGCACCCGCAAGCTCTATGCCGACAAGCTGGCCACGCAGGGCCTGGGCGACACCCTCGGCGACGACCTGGTGAAGGCGCAGCGCGCCGCCTTCGACGCCGGCAAGAACACGGTCAACCCGGTGCTGACCAACTTCAAGAGCAAGTACGCGGTCGACTGGAGCCCCTTCCTCAACAAGAAGTGGACCGACGCCGGCGATACGGCCATTCCGCTGGCCGAGTGGAAGCGCCTGGCCGAGCGCATCACCAAGGCGCCCGAGAACTTCACCGTGCACCCGCTGGTGAAGAAGGTGCTGGACGACCGTGCCGCCATGGGCCGCGGCGAGATCAACGTCGATTGGGGCATGGGTGAGCACATGGCCTTCGCCTCGCTGGTGGCCAGCGGCTACCCGGTGCGCCTGTCGGGCGAGGACAGCGGCCGCGGCACCTTCACCCACCGCCACGCCGTGCTGCACGACCAGAACCGGGAGAAGTTCGACGAGGGCACTTACGTCCCGCTTCAGAACGTCGCCGAGAACCAGGCGCCCTTCGTCGTCATCGACTCCATCCTGTCCGAAGAAGCGGTGCTGGCCTTCGAATACGGCTACGCCTCCAACGACCCGAACACGCTCGTGATCTGGGAAGCGCAGTTCGGCGACTTCGCCAACGGCGCGCAGGTGGTGATCGACCAGTTCATCGCCTCGGGCGAGGTGAAGTGGGGCCGCGTCAACGGCATCACGCTGATGCTGCCGCACGGCTACGAAGGGCAGGGCCCCGAGCACAGCTCGGCGCGCCTGGAGCGCTTCATGCAGCTGTCGGCCGATACCAACATCCAGATCGTGCAGCCGACCACGGCCAGCCAGATCTTCCACGTGCTGCGCCGCCAGATGGTGCGCAACCTGCGCAAGCCGCTGGTCATCATGACGCCGAAGTCGCTGCTGCGGAACAAGGACGCGACCTCGCCGCTGTCCGAGTTCACCAAGGGCAGCTTCCAGACCGTCATTCCCGACAGCAAGGACCTCAAGGCCGAGAAGGTCAAGCGCGTGATCGCCTGCTCGGGCAAGGTCTACTACGACCTGGCGAAGAAGCGCGAGGAGAAGGGCAGCGACGACGTGGCGATCATCCGCGTCGAGCAGCTCTACCCCTTCCCCCACAAGGCCTTCGGCGCCGAACTCAAGAAGTACCCCAACCTCGTCGACGTGGTGTGGTGCCAGGACGAGCCGCAGAACCAGGGCGCCTGGTTCTTCGTGCAGCACAACATCCACGAAAACCTGCAGGAAGGCCAGAAGCTCGGCTACGCGGGCCGCGCCGCCTCGGCGTCGCCGGCGGTCGGCTACTCGCACCTGCACCAGGAACAGCAGAAGGCGCTGGTGGATGCCGCCTTCGCCAAGCTCAAAGGCTTCGTGCTGACCAAGTAAGAACATCCAAGCCTGCGAAGAAACACGAAGCGGAATATCCAAAATGTCTATCGTTGAAGTCAAAGTCCCCCAGTTGTCCGAGTCCGTGGCCGAAGCCACGATGCTGCAGTGGAAGAAGAAGGCCGGCGAAGCGGTCGCCGTCGATGAGATCCTGATCGAGATCGAGACCGACAAGGTCGTGCTGGAAGTGCCGGCGCCCTCGGCCGGCGTGCTGACCGAGATCGTTGCCGCCGACGGCGCCACGGTCGTGGCCGACCAGGTCATCGCGAAGATCGACACCGAGGCCAAGGCCGGCGCAGCCGCGCCTGCCGCGGCCCCGGCAGCGCCTGCAGCCGCCCCGGCAGCGGCACCGGCCGCCGCCACTGCCGCTGCCGCTGCCACGGGAGGCGCCAAGTCCGACGTCGCCATGCCGGCCGCTGCCAAGCTGCTGGCCGACAACAAGCTCAGCACCGCCGACGTCGGCGGCACCGGCAGGGACGGCCGCGTCACCAAGGGTGACGTGCTGGCGGCGGTCGCCGGTGGCGCCACCGCGAAGGCGGCGCCCGCGGCCATCCCGACCGGCGTGCCGAAGACGGCTCTGCCGCAGGTTGCCTCGCCGGCCGCCGCGCCGGACCTCGGCGACCGCCCGGAAGAGCGCGTGCCGATGAGCCGCCTGCGCGCCCGCATCGCGGAACGCCTGCTGCAGTCGCAGTCCACCAACGCCATCCTGACCACCTTCAACGAGGTCAACATGGCCCCGGTGATGGAGATGCGCAAGCGCTTCCAGGAGAAGTTCGAGAAGGAACATGGCGTCAAGATCGGCTTCATGAGCTTCTTCGTGAAGGCCGCGGTGCACGCCCTCAAGAAGTACCCGGTGCTCAACGCCTCGGTGGACGGCAACGACATCGTCTACCACGGCTACTTCGACATCGGCATCGCGGTGGGCTCGCCGCGCGGCCTGGTGGTGCCGATCCTGCGCAATGCCGACCAGATGAGCTTCGCCGACATCGAAAAGAAGATCGCCGAGTACGGCCAGAAGGCCCGCGACGGCAAGCTGGGCATCGAAGAGATGACCGGCGGCACCTTCTCCATCTCGAACGGCGGCGTGTTCGGCTCGATGCTGTCCACGCCCATCATCAACCCGCCGCAGTCGGCGATCCTCGGGGTGCATGCCACCAAGGACCGCGCGGTGGTGGAGAACGGCCAGATCGTGGTCCGGCCGATGAATTACCTCGCCATGTCCTACGACCACCGCATCATCGATGGCCGCGAGGCCGTGCTGGGCCTGGTCGCGATGAAGGAAGCGCTGGAAGATCCCGCCCGTCTCCTGTTCGACATCTGAGGAGGAACGGATGTCCAACAAGCAATTCGACGTCGTCGTCATCGGTGGCGGCCCCGGCGGCTACATCGCGGCGATCCGCGCGGCTCAGCTCGGCTTCAACGTCGCCTGCATCGACGAGTGGAAGAACGCCAAGGGCGGCCCGGCCCTGGGCGGCACCTGCACGAACGTGGGCTGCATTCCCTCCAAGGCACTGCTGCAATCCTCGGAGCATTTCGAGCACGCGTCCAAGCACTTCGCCGACCACGGCATCCAGGTCGAGGGCCTGGGCCTGGACCTGGCCAAGATGGTCGGCCGCAAGGATGCGGTGGTGAAGCAGAACAACGACGGCATCACCTACCTGTTCAAGAAGAACAAGGTCACGTCCTTTCACGGCCGCGGCTCCTTCGTGAAGGCCGGCGGCGTCGGCTACGAGATCAAGGTCGCGGGCGCGGCCGGGGCCGAAGAGACCATCGAAGGCAAGCACATCATCGTCGCCACCGGCTCCAATGCGCGCGCGCTGCCGGGCGCGGCCTTCGACGAAGAGTTCATCCTCTCGAACGATGGCGCGCTGCGCATCCCCGGCGTGCCGAAGAAGCTGGGCCTGATCGGCTCGGGCGTGATCGGCCTCGAAATGGGCTCGGTCTGGCGCCGCCTCGGTGCCGAGGTCACGGTGCTCGAAGCGCTGCCCACCTTCCTGGGCGCGGTGGACGAGCAGATCGCCAAGGAAGCGCAGAAGGCTTTCGTCAAGCAGGGCCTGAAGATCGAGCTGGGCGTGAAGGTCGGCGAGGTCAAGACCAGCAAGAAGGGCGTGAGCGTGGCCTGGACCAACGCCAAGGGCGAAGCCCAGACGCTGGAGGTCGACAAGCTCATCGTGTCGATCGGCCGCGTTCCCAACACCATCGGCCTGAACACCGAGGCGGTGGGCCTCAAGCTGGACGAGCGCGGCGCCATCGTGGTGGACGACGAGTGCAAGACCAGCCTGCCCAACGTGTGGGCCATCGGCGACGTGGTGCGCGGCCCGATGCTGGCCCACAAGGCCGAAGAAGAGGGTGTGGCGGTGGCCGAGCGCATCGCGGGTCAGCACGGGCACGTGAACTTCAACACCATCCCGTGGGTGATCTACACCTCGCCCGAGATCGCCTGGGTCGGCCAGACCGAGCAGCAGCTCAAGGCCGAGGGGCGTGCCTACAAGGCCGGCACCTTCCCCTTCCTGGCGAACGGGCGCGCCCGTGCGCTGGGCGACACCACCGGCATGGTCAAGTTCCTCGCCGATGCGGCCACGGACGAGATTCTCGGCGTGCACATCGTCGGCCCGATGGCCAGCGAGCTGATTTCCGAGGCCGTGGTGGCGATGGAGTTCAAGGCCAGCGCCGAGGACATCGCGCGCATCTGCCATGCGCATCCCTCGCTCTCGGAAGCAACGAAGGAGGCGGCGCTGGCGGTGGACAAGCGCACGCTGAACTTCTGACACCTTGAGCGTCAAGCAAGCGTACGACGCCGAGCTGGCGGCGCGGGGGTTCCAGAGCGACCCCGCGCAGCTGCGCGCCGTGGCAGCGCTCGATCGGTGCGCGCAGGAGTGGGCCGACTACAAGGCCCAGCGTTCCAACGCCTTCAAGAAGCTGATCAACCGGCCCGAGATCCCGCGCGGCGTCTATATGTACGGCGGGGTGGGGCGCGGCAAGAGCTTCCTGATGGACTGCTTCTTCAATGCCGTGCCGCTGCGGCGCAAGACGCGCCTGCACTTTCACGAGTTCATGCGCGAAGTGCACCGCGAGCTGGCCGAGCTGCAGGGCACGGTCAATCCGCTGGAAGAGCTGGGGCGGCGCATCGCCAGGCGCTACAAACTGATCTGCTTCGACGAGTTCCACGTCGCCGACATCACCGATGCCATGATCCTGCACCGGTTGCTGGTGGCGCTGTTCGACAACGACGTGGGCTTCGTCACCACGTCGAACTTCAGGCCGGACGATCTTTATCCGGGCGGCCTGCACCGCGACCGCATCCTGCCGGCGATCGAGTTGCTGAACCAGCGCCTCGAGGTGGTCAACGTCGACAACGGCACCGACTACCGCCGCCGCACGCTGGAGCAGGTGAAGCTCTACCTCACGCCCAATGGTGCGGAGGCCGACAGGGAGATGCGCCACGCCTTCGAGCGCCTGGCCGAAAGTGCGGATGAAAATCCCGTGCTGCACATCGAAGCACGCGAGATCCGGGCGCGGCGCAAGGCGGGCGGCGTGGCCTGGTTCGACTTCAAGACGCTGTGCGGCGGCCCCCGCTCGCAGAACGACTATCTGGAGATCGCGAGCCAATTCCACACGGTATTGCTGTCCGACGTTCCGCACATGCCGGTGCGCATGGCCTCGGAAGCACGGCGTTTCACCTGGCTGGTGGATGTGTTCTACGATCGCCGCGTGAAGCTCATCATGTCGGCCGAAGTGCCGCCCGAGATGTTGTATACCGAGGGGCCGCTGGCCCACGAGTTCCCACGCACGGTCTCCAGGCTCAACGAGATGCAGTCAAAGGAGTTCCTCGCGCAGGAGCGCCGCATCGTCGACACCCGTCTTACATGAAGAAGCTGCTGCCCTTGCTCCTGATCTTCCTCGGCACCTTGCAGGCGCCGCTGTGGGCGCAGACCACCGCCACCGCCGGCACCCTGGACGTGGAGGCCGAGCGCGCCCGCCTGGCGGAAGAGCGCAAGGCGTTGGATCAGCGCCATACGCAGGAACAGGCTGCCTGCTACAAGACCTTCGCGGTCCAGGGTTGCCTCGACGACAGCCGACGGCGCTATCGCGCCGACACGGAGCACATCAAGCGCCAGGAGGCGTCGATCAACGACATCGAGCGCAAACGCCGGGGCGCGGCTGCGCTCGATCGGCTCGAAGAAAAGAAGACGACGCCGCGTCCGCAGGACACCGCCGCCGAGCGCGAGCGCGCGCTGAAGGCCCAGGAGGAGCGCGAGCGCCGCGCCGCCGACCATGCCGAAGACCGCGCGCGCATGGCGGCGGAGGCGGAAGGCAAGCAGCGGCAGTTCGAGCGCAAGCAGCGCGAATACGCCGAGAAGCAGGCCAAGGCCGCCCAGCGCCGCGGCGAAGCGGCGGCCAAGAGCGAGGCCAGCGATCGCCGGCTGGAGCGGGCGGAGAAGCATCGCCTCGACCTCGAACGCCGCAACGCGCAGAACACCAAGCCGCGCGCGGCGCCGTTGCCGACCCCGCCCTGAACAAGGCGGCCGCTCGGCGCGGCGGCTTTGTTCACGGCTTCTTCAGGCCTCTTCCGCCTCTTCGGTTTCCGGCAGCGATTCCAGCTTGAGAATGGCCAGCGAGATGTTGTCGCCGGTCCCGCAGGCGCGCCGGCGCGCTTCGGCCACCAGCAGCTCGGCGGCGACGCGGGGCGGTTGCTGCGCCAGCACCCGGCCCATCTCTTCAGGCCTGAAGTAGTGCCACAAGCCATCGCTGCAGGCCAGCAGAAGGTCGTCCGGCTCCAGCCTGGGAACGAAATGGATGTCCACAGGCGGCGGCGTGGACTTCATGCCCAGGCACCCCAGCAGGATGTTGCCTTGGGGATGGATGTTGGCCTCGTCCTCGGAAATTTCGCCGCGGTCCACCAGGACCTGCACGTAGGAGTGGTCCTTGGTGCGCTTGATCAACTCGCCGCGCCGGAAGTGGTAGATGCGCGAATCGCCGGCATGGATCCAGGCGCAGTCGCCCTCGGGGTTCATCAGGAAGGCAGCGAGGGTGCTGTGCGGCTCCTGCTCGCTGGAAATCGCGGTCAGCTTGATGACGGTGTTGGCATCTTCCAGCAACTGCCGCAGCACCTGCACCGACTCATCGCGCCCGGGCTTGTAGCGGGCGAACAACTGGCGGGCCGTCATCAGCACCTGGTCCGATGCCTTGCGCCCGCCGCTGCGTCCTCCCATGCCGTCGGCCACCACGCCGAGCACACACCCGGCCGCCCGCGGGTGGGTCATCATCATGACCTGGTCCTGCTGGTAGGGGCGATCTCCCTTGTGGAGGCCGGTGGCGGCAGCGAGTCGGTAACCTCGGACCGGAAGTGTGCTCGCACCGGCGGCGGGATCTTTCATGGGATCTAGGGGGTGAAACGACGACGTATTATCGAGTCAACCTGCGCCAGGCCCGGCAAGGCCAGAGCGCGCTCATGCGCAGCATTGCACACTGTTCCTTGGACTCCGATCTCCATTCCCCGTCCCGCCTGCTGATCGAATTGCGCATCGAGCATGCCGAGCTGGACGCGACCATCGACCGCCTGATGGAGGTCGCCGAGCCGCGCGACGAGCTTTTGCTGCGGCGGCTGAAAAAAAAGCGCCTGGCCTTGCGCGACCGGATGGTCCAGCTGGAGCGCCTGCTGGACCCGCAGGAGCCCGCCTGATGTCGATCGTGGACTGGCCCGAGGATTTCGAGGCGGACCTGGCGGCGCCGGGCGAGCGCCGCCCCGGTGCAGCGCAGCCCGGGCAACTCGCCGACGAGGTACGCGCCGCGTTCTCGCAGGACGGCGTGCTGTCGCAGGCGGCCGAGCACTTCCGCGAACGCGAAGGCCAGACGCAGATGGCGCTGGCCGTCGCGCGCGCCATCGATGAAGGCGGTGTGCTGGTGGTGGAGGCCGGCACCGGCGTCGGCAAGACCTTCTCCTACCTGGTGCCGGCGCTGCTGAGCGGCGAGCGGGTGCTGCTGTCCACCGCGACCAAGGCGCTGCAGGACCAGCTCTTCGGCCGCGACCTGCCGCGGCTGGTCGAGGCGCTGGGCCTTCCGCTGCGCACCGCGCTGCTCAAGGGCCGCGCGAGTTACCTGTGCCTGCACCGACTGAACCAGGCCCGCCACGATGCCTCGCTGCCGGAGCGCGGCAGCCTGCGGGCGCTGGCCCGGATCGAGCAATGGTCCAAGACCACGCGCACCGGCGACCTGGCCGAGCTGCCCGGGCTGGACGAGCGATCGCCGATGATCCCGCTGGTGACCTCCACCCGCGAGAACTGCCTGGGCGCGCAATGCCCGCAGTTCAAGTCGTGCCACGTGAACCTGGCGCGGCGCGAGGCCATGGCGGCCGACGTGGTGGTGATCAACCATCACCTGTTCTTTGCCGACCTGGCGGTGCGCGAATCGGGCATGGCCGAACTGCTGCCCTCCGTGCGCGTGGTGGTGTTCGACGAGGCGCACCAGCTCAACGAGACCGGCGTGCAGTTCCTTGGTGTGCAGCTCGGCAGCGGCCAGGCGCTGGACTTCGCGCGCGACATGCTGGCCGCCGGCCTGCAGCATGCGCGCGGGCTGGTCGACTGGCAGAAACTCGTGGCAGCCACGGAGCATGCCGCGCGCGAGCTGCGGCTGGCTGCCGGCAAGCAGTGGCCGGGCGCGAAGCTGCGCTGGGCCGGGCCGGCGCCGGAAGGCGTGCCGGCCGAAGCCTGGCAGGACGCCCTCGAGGCCCTGCGCCAGGCTTTCGCGGAAGCGGCGCGCGGGCTGGACACGGTCAGCGAACTGTCGCCCGACTTCGTGCGGCTGCACGAGCGCGCCGAGCAACTGAGCGAGCGTGCCGCACGCTTCGCCCGTGCCTGTGCGCCGGAATCGGTGCGGTGGGTGGACGTGGGCACGCAACTGCGGCTGGTGGAGTCGCCCCTGGATATCGCCGAGGCGGTGCGCACCCGGGTGCTGAAGACCGGGCAGGGCGAGGCGGAAGCGCATGGCCGCGCCTGGGTCTTCACCTCGGCCACGCTGGGCGACGACCCGAAGCTGCGCTGGTTCACCGAGCCCTGCGGGCTGGAACAGGCGGAAGTCCTGCGCGTGAAGAGCCCTTTCGACTATGCGCAGCAGGCGGCGCTCTACGTGCCGCGTGACTTTCCCAAGCCGAACGACCCGGCGCACAGTGCGCGCGTGGCGGAGCTCGCCGCGCGCGGCGCCGCCGTGCTCGGCGGGCGCACGCTGGTGCTGACCACGACCCTGCGCGCGCTGCGCAGCATCGGCGACGCGATGCGGCAGCACTTCGAGCCGATGGAGGCTGCGAGCCGCCCCGAGGTGCTGGTCCAGGGCGAGCTGCCCAAGCGCGTGCTGATGGAGCGCTTCCGCGAGGGGGCTGAACTGGGCCGCGCGGGCTGCGTGCTGGTCGCCTCGGCCTCGTTCTGGGAAGGTTTCGATGCGCCGGGCGATGCCCTGCAACTGGTGGTGATCGACAAGCTGCCCTTCCCGCCGCCCAACGATCCGCTGGTCGAGGCGCGCTCGCAACGCCTCGAGTCGCAGGGCCGAAGTGCCTTCGGCGAATTCTCCCTGCCCGAGGCGGCGGTCGCGCTCAAGCAGGGCGCGGGGCGCTTGATCCGCCGTGAGACCGATCGCGGCGTGCTGGTGATCTGCGACACGCGGCTGGCGACCATGGGCTACGGTCGCCGCCTGCTGGCCGCCTTGCCGCCGATGCGGCGGCTGGAGAGTGGGCAAGCCTTCGAGAGCGCGCTGGCTGACCTGGTCCACTGAAACACCGAAATCGGCTGGTGCCGTCCACCCGATACGGGCGCGCTGCGGCGCTGCAAATGCTCGTGATACCGACGGGAATCGCTGCGCTTTACGCCTTGCATCGCATCCCGTCTCGGGCGGTCCGCGCCACCCGTTTCAATGCTTCACTGGACTAATGCAGCACTGAACGCGCCGTTGCTACCAGAGCTTCCACCAGGGATCGTCCTTGGCGCGGAAGCCACGCGTCAGGTATTCGCTCTGGGGATAGTTGGTGGTCAGGACCCGCTTGGCGTCGTCGCGCAGGTCGGCCATGCCGAGCGCGTCGTACGACTGGACCATGATGTACAGCGCTTCCTCGAGCGCCGGCACCTCGCGGTAGTCGGCCAGCGCGATCTGCGCGCGGTTGATGGCCGCCAGGTACGCGCCACGCGTGTAGTAGTAACGTGCGACGTGCACTTCGTACTGGGCCAGCGAGTTGACGATGTAGTTCATGCGCTGGCGCGCATCGGGCGTGTACCGTGACTCGGGGAAGCGGGTGATCAGATCCTTGAAAGACTCGAAGGACTCCTTGGCGGCCTTCTGGTCACGCTCGGAAAGGTCCTGCCGCGTCAGCCAGGAGAACAGGCCCAGGTCGTCGTTGAAGTTGATGACGCCCTTGAGGTAGATCGCGTAGTCCATCGCCGGGCTGGCGGGATGGAGCTTCATGAAGCGGTCCAGGGTGGCGATGGCAGCAGGCCTGTCGCCGGACTTGAATTGCGCGTAGGCCTTGTCCAGTTGCGCCTGCTGGGCAAGCGGTGTGCCGGCGGCGCGGCCTTCCAGCTTCTCGAACAGGGGCACGGCCTTGTCGTAGGCGCCAGAATCGGCTTCTTCCTTGGCTTCGGCGTAGATGCGATTGGGGCTCCAGTTCGCAGTTCTGTCGGTCGTGGTCGAGGAGCACCCGGCCACCAGCCATGCGGCGGAGCACAGGGCCAGCCAGGCAGGGAGAGCCGATAATTTGGCGCGATGCATCACATCAGGCTTTCGTGAAAAAAACGCCTTCAATTATATCGACCCCCCCCTTGGAGACCCCTGCGGACGAGGGCGAGCACGACGAGGGCGCCGAGCTTTCCGACGTCTCGGAGTCGCGCAGTTTCCTGATCCACGAACCGCTGCATGGCCAGCGGCTGGACCGCGCGCTCGCGGCCCTGGTTCCGGAGTTTTCGCGCAGCTACCTGCAGCAACTGATCGAAGCCGGAGCGGTCGAGGTGCAGGGCCGCGTGCTGACCAAGCCTTCGGCCACGGTGCATGCCGGCGAGATCGGCAGCATCGAGCTGCGCCCGACGCCGCAGAGCCAGGCCTTCAAGCCCGAGTCCATGCCGATCACGGTGGTGCACGAGGACGAGCACCTGCGCATCATCGACAAGCCGGCCGGGCTGGTGGTGCATCCCGCACCGGGCCATTGGAGCGGCACGCTGCTCAACGGCCTGCTGGCGCTGGACCCTCGGGCCGCGCTGCTGCCGCGCGCCGGCATCGTGCACCGGCTGGACCGCGACACCAGCGGGCTGATGGTGGTGGCGCGCAGCCGCGCGGCCATGGATGCGCTGGTCGCGCTCATCGCGGCCCGGGACGTCAAGCGCCAGTACGTCGCGCTTGCGCACCGCAGCTGGCAAGGTGCCCCGACGCGCCATGTGGAGGGGGCGATCGGGCGCGATCCTCGCAACAGGCTGCGCATGGCGGTGGTCGATCTCGAACGGCATTCGGGCAAACCCGCGCGCACGTTGATCGAGGCGCTCGACAGCAACGAGCAGGGCTGCGCGGTGCGCTGCACGCTGGAGACCGGCCGCACCCACCAGATCCGGGTCCACATGGCCTCCATCGGCCATCCGCTGGTCGCCGACACGCTGTACGGCGGCGTGCCGGCGGCCGGGCTGCAGCGCCAGGCCCTGCATGCGTTCAGGCTCGCCTTCCTGCATCCGGCGACGGGCGCGGCGATGGAGTTCCGGGCCCCTTTGCCCCCCGACCTCGCACAGGCTATGCAGGCCTGGGGGCTGGATTACAATCGCGCCTGACGGCCCGAGAGCCGTGCCGGCGCCCCGATGCCGGCTTCGCTGCAATCGCCGACTTGCTGCAGCGCCTTCTTCCATCCTTCTGAAAAACAAGCGCCTGCAAGGCGCCTTTTCCCGGATACCGCGAATCATGAATACGGCGGATGCCAAGCGCATTCTCGAAACCGCCTTGATCTGTTCGACCCAGCCCTTGCCGGTGCGCGAACTGCGCGTGCTGTTCGACGACGAACTGGGCGCCGACACGATCAAGTCGCTGTTGTTCGAATTGCAGGAAGACTGGTCCCAGCGCGGCCTGGAACTGGTGAGCGTGGCCAGCGGCTGGCGCTTCCAGAGCCGACCGGAACTGCGCGACCACCTCGATCGCCTGCATCCGGAAAAGCCGCCGCGCTACACGCGCGCCGCGCTCGAGACGCTGGCCATCATCGCCTATCGTCAGCCGGTCACGCGGGGCGACATGGAAGACATCCGCGGCGTCACCATCAACTCCCAGATCCTCAAGCAGCTCGAAGACCGCAACTGGGTCGAGGTCATCGGCCACCGCGAGACGGTAGGGCGCCCCGCGCTCTATGCCACGACCCGCCAGTTTCTCGACGACCTGGGCCTGGAATCGCTCGACCAGCTGCCGGTGATCGAGACGCCGGCGCAGCAGGCCGGGCTGGTCGATGCGCTGGCGGATGCGGCCGATCATGGGCAGGCCGGCCTGCCGATCGAGGCGCCTGCGGCCGAGGGCGTGCCAGAGGCCGCATTCGAGGCCGCACCCGAGCCAACGCCCGCACCCGAGCCAACGCCCGAGGCCGAGCCGACGCCCGAGGCCGAGCCCGCCGCGACACCTGACATCCCCTTCGAGCCTGAGCTCCCCACCACCACCGTCGCCTCCGAGCCCGATGCCGGGCCCGACGAAGAAGACGACACCCCCGCCGTTCGTTCCGGAACCCGATCATGAGCCCATCCGATCCCGAAGACGCAGCGATGCTGCCGGCAGCCCCTCTCATCGGCGACGAAGCCGCGCCGTCCCCGGCGCCCTCCATGGATGCCGAGGCCGTGCCGGTAGAGGCGCCCCGCAAACGCCGGCCGCGCAAGCCCAAGCCCGTCGCACAGGCGCCGGTGGAGGGTGCCGAGGCCGTGGAAGCGTCTACCGATGCGGCCGCGGCAGTGGCCCCGGAAGTGTCCGCCGAGGCGCCGGCCGAACCGGCTCCCGCCGCCGACGTGCGGGTCGAGCAGCCCGCGCCACAGGTCGTCACATCCCCTCGCGACGAAGGTCAGGATGAGGACGAGGACGATGACGAGGAAGACATCGACGAAGACGAGGACGATCTCGATCGGGCCCGCCGCGCCGCCGAGCGTGAGCAGCGCAACGCCCCGCCGCCCGAGCCGATCCGTTTCACCGACGTCGTCTCGGGCCAGTTCGACGCCGACGAGGACAGTCCCGAGGTCCCACCGCTCAAGCGCGTGCTGCTGCCCGAGGCCGACTCGCCCAAGCTGCACAAGGTGCTGGCCCAGGCCGGGCTGGGCTCGCGGCTGGAGATGGAGCAACTGATCCTGCAGGGGCGCATCTCGGTCAACAACGAGCCGGCCCACATCGGCCAGCGCATCCAGTTCGGCGACCAGGTCAAGATCAATGGCAAGCCGATCCGCTACCGCATTGCGCCGCCGCCGGCGCGCGTGATCGCCTATCACAAGCCGGTCGGCGAGGTCGTCACGCACGACGACCCCCAGAACCGTCCCACCGTATTCCGCAAGCTGCCGCGCCTGCCCCAGGGCAAGTGGCAATCGGTCGGGCGGCTGGACCTCAATACCGAAGGCCTGCTGCTCTTCACCAGCTCGGGCGAACTGGCCAATCAGCTGATGCACCCGCGCTTCGGCCTGGAGCGCGAATATGCGGTGCGCGTGCTGGGCGCGCTGAGCAGCGAAGAGAAGCAGAAGCTGCTCGACGGCGTGCGCCTCGACGACGGCATGGCCCACTTCGGCACCATCGAAGAGGGCGGTGGCGAGGGGTCGAACTGCTGGTACCGCGTCACCATCTCCGAAGGCCGCAACCGCGAAGTGCGCCGGCTGTTCGAATCGGTGGGCCATGCGGTCAGCCGTCTGATCCGCATTCGCTACGGCGCCATGGTGCTGCCGCGTGGCCTGAAGCGCGGCGCCTGGATGGAGCTCGACGACCGCGACATCCGCGCCCTGTTCCAGGCCGCGGGGGGCGAGAGGCCGGGCCGCGGCCCGGGCCCGAAGGGGGGCAACCCGGAGGGTGGCGGGCGCAACAACCGTCATCGCAACAAGCGCCGCGGCAACCGCAATGGCGGCGGTGCGCAGGACGACCACCGCGACGGGCCGATCCCGAATCCGCTCTCCAGCGGCCCGCAGGCCCGGGGCCGCGGCGGCAACGGTGGCGGCGGTGGCGGTGGCGGTGGCGGTGGCGGTGGCGGCGGCGGTGCCCAGGCGCGCCGCAACCGCCAAGGGCAGGGCGGCCGTCGCGACGGTGCACCCGGCGGCGGCAACCAGCCCGATCCGATGAAGACCTCGCTGGGTTACATCGGCGCCGACAGCTTCTCGCGCCAGCGCAAGGAGCAGCGCCCGCGGCGCGGCGGCGGTGGTGGCGGCCCTTCCGGCGGCGGCAACTTCGGCGGCCAGGGCGGCGGACGTCGCCGCGGAAGATAGACCTTCCCGGGATCCCCACTGCGTGGGGGCCTCCGACTTCCTTCGGGGGACAGCACCAGCGGCGCGGCAAAGCCGGGTCCGCGGTGTTCCCCCAAAGGCGGACTTTGCCGGCCGCGTCTTTCGTCCACATGTCATCGGTGGGGATGGCGGCGCCGGTTAAAATCAGAGGCTTTGTCAAGGGAGCGCAGCCGCGGGCTGCAGCTTGACGGAACTCCTCGAAATCCAAGCAATCACGAAAGCACTTCAATGGCCATCGAACGCACCCTCTCCATCATCAAGCCCGACGCCGTGGCGAAGAACGTCATCGGCAAGATCGTCTCCCGCTTCGAGGCCGCCGGCCTCAAGATCGTGGCCGCCAAGCTGGTCCAGCTGTCGCAGGCCGACGCCGAGCAGTTCTACGCCGTGCACAAGGAGCGCCCCTTCTTCGGCGACCTGGTCAAGTTCATGATCTCCGGTCCCGTGTTCGTGCAAGTGCTGGAAGGCGAGGACGCGATCACCAAGAACCGCGACCTGATGGGCGCCACCGATCCCAAGAAGGCCGCCCCCGGCACCATCCGCGCCGACTTCGCCGACAGCATCGACGCCAACGCCGTGCATGGCTCCGACGCCGCCGAAACCGCGAAGGTCGAGATCGCCTTCTTCTTCCCCGAGCTCAAGCCCCTCTGAGGCGAGCCGCCCCTCGCATGACCACGGCCAACCTGCTCGACTTCGATCTGGAGGGGCTGGCCGCGTTCTGCGAAAAGCTCGGCGAGAAGCGCTTCCGCGCCACGCAGCTGTTCCGCTGGATCCACCAGCGCGGCGCCAGCGACTTCGCGCAGATGACCGACCTCGCCAAGTCGCTGCGCGAGAAGCTCGCTGTTCATGCACACGTCGAGGGCCTGCCGGTGCTGACGCAGCAGGCATCGGCCGACGGCACCATCAAGTGGCTGTTCGACGTCGGCGACGGCAATGCAGTCGAGGCGGTCTTCATTCCCGAGGACGACCGCGGCACGCTGTGCGTGTCCTCGCAGGCCGGCTGCGCCGTCGGCTGCCGCTTCTGCTCCACCGGGCACCAGGGCTTCAGCCGCAATCTCAGCACCGGCGAAATCGTCGCTCAGCTGTGGTTTGCCGAGCATTTCCTGCGCAAGCATCTGAAGCGCGACGACCGCGTCATCTCCAACGTGGTGATGATGGGCATGGGCGAGCCGCTGCAGAACTACGCGGCGCTGGTGCCGGCCTTGCGCACCATGCTCGACGACAACGCCTACGGGCTCTCGCGCCGGCGCGTCACCGTGTCGACCTCGGGCGTGGTTCCCATGATCGACCGCCTCGGCGTGGATTGCCCCGTCGCCCTGGCGGTCTCGCTGCATGCACCCGGCGATGCGCTGCGCGATGAACTCGTGCCCCTCAATCGCAAGTACCCGCTGGCCGAGCTGCTCGATGCCTGCCAGCGTTATCTCGCGCATGCGCCGCGCGACTTCATCACCTTCGAGTACTGCATGCTCGACGGCGTGAACGACCAGCCCGAGCATGCGCGCCAGCTGATCGAGCTGGTGCGTTCGCAGGGCATCTCCTGCAAGTTCAATCTCATCCCCTTCAATCCCTTTCCCGCGTCGGGCCTGCTGCGTTCGCCGCAGCCTCGCGTGCTGGCCTTCGCCAAGCTCCTGAGCGAAGCCGGCATCGTCACCACCGTGCGCAAGACCCGCGGCGATGACATCGACGCGGCCTGCGGCCAATTGGCCGGCGACGTGAAGGACCGCACCAATGCGGCCCGTCGCATGGCCGAGCGGCGCACGGTCGTGCTGCATCCGGCGCGCAAGAAGTCTGCCACTTCCCCTGTCCCAGGAGCAATGAACCGATGATCCAGGCCCCTTCGATCGCGCAGCAGAGGATGATGCAAGCCGTGCTCGGTGCCGTCGCCGCCGTCCTGCTGGCCGCCTGTGCGACCAAGGATGTCGGCGTGCCCAGCACCGCCGGCAATGCGGCCGGCATCGTCACCGACTCGGACGAGGGCAATGCACGCAAGCGCGCCCGGCTGCGCCTCGAACTGGCGATCGGCTACTTCGAGCAAGGCCAGCCCACGGTGGCGCTGGACGAGATCAAGCAGGCGCTGGCCGCCGACCCGAACTTTGCCGAGGCCTACAACCTGCGCGGCCTGGTCTACATGCGGCTGGCCGATGCGGGGTTGGCGGAAGACAGCTTCCGCCGCGCCATCGCGCTGAATCCGCGCGACCCGAACACACTGCACAACTACGGCTGGCTGCTATGCCAGCAGAACCGCTTCGGCGACGCGCAACAGCAGTTCTCGGCGGCGCTGGGCGTTCCCACTTATGGGGAGCGGGCCAAGACGCTGATGACGCAGGGCGTGTGCCAACTGCGCGCCGGTCAGCGTGCCGAGGCGGAGCGCAGCTTGACGCAGGCCTACGAGCTCGATGCCGGCAACCCGGTGATCGGCTATAACCTGGCCTCCCTGCTGGCGCAGCGCGAGGAATGGTCGCGCGCGCAGTTCTATATCCGCCGCATCAACAACGGCCCCTCGTCGAATGCCGAGACGCTGTGGCTGGGCATCAAGGTCGAACGCAAGCTCAACAACCGCGAGGCGGTGGCACAGCTGGCCAGCCAGTTGCAGAGGCGCTTCCCCCAGTCGCGCGAGGCGGCAGCCTATGAGCGCGGTAGCTTCAATGATTGAGAAGGCGAGCGAGTTCGGCGCCTCGGCTGCCGTGCCCTTGATGACCGGCGACAAGACCCACATGACGGCCGGCGACATGCTGCGCCAGGCGCGCGAGGCGCACGGCCTGCACCTGGACATGGTGGCCGCGGCGCTCAAGGTCACACCGCAGAAGCTGGCGGCGCTGGAGGCCGACGACATCGAGGCCTTGCCCGATCCCGTGTTCGCGCGCGCACTGGCCGCGAGCGTGTGCCGTGCCCTGCGCATCGACCCGGCCCCCGTCCTCGCCAAGCTGCCGGGCGCCCAGACTTCGGGATTGGCCCAGGCCGACCGCACCATGAGCAAGGCCCTGCCGTCGCAGGTGCGCTCGGGCAACCCTGCCGGCCGGCCGTCGCGCCCGCTGGTGACGGTGGTCGTGTTGCTGCTGGTCGGCGCGGCCGCGCTGTTCTGGCTGCCGCAATCCCTTTTCGACCGGGTCGGCGAACTCGTCGCGCGCGTCACGGCGCGGAGCGAGACGGGCGAGGTTCAGCCTGCATCGGCGGACACGCCGCCGGCACCGCCCGGGCACGTGGTGGAGTCGGTCCAGCCGGCCGCGGTCACCGCCGCACCCGCCGCACCCGCCGCGCGGCCTGTACCGGCGGCGCCGTCGCCCGGGGCGCCTGCGGTCGCGACACCGCCGGCCGCCGCCCCCGACCTGATCGTCTTCGTGGCGCGCGAGGCTTCCTGGGTCACCGTGAACGAGGCCGGCGGCAAGTCCCTGCTGCGCCGCACCGTGCAGGCCGGCGAGACGGTCGGCCTGACGGGCGCGCTGCCGTTGTCGGTGGTGGTCGGCCGCGCATCGGTTATCGACGTGCAGGTGCGCGGCCAGCCCCTCGACCTCAAGCCCCTGACGCGCGCGGGCGGCGTTGCCCGCTTCGAGGTGAAGCCATGAACGAAATCCCCTTGATGTCCGCCGACAGCCTGCCCATCGAGCCCGCCGCGCCGCGCGCGCGCCGTTCCCGCCAGGCCAGCGTGTCCTGGGGACCGCGCATCGTGACCGTGGGCGGCGATGCGCCAGTGCGCGTCCAGTCGATGACCAACACCGACACGGTGGACGCCATCGGCACCGCGATCCAGGTCAAGGAGCTGGCGCAGGCCGGCTCCGAGATGGTGCGCATCACCGTCAACACGCCCGAGGCGGCGGCGCAGGTGCCCTACATCCGCGAGCAGCTCGACCGCATGGGCGTCGACGTGCCGCTGATCGGCGACTTCCACTACAACGGCCATCGCCTCCTGACCGACTTCCCGGCCTGCGCCGAGGCGCTCAGCAAGTACCGAATCAACCCCGGCAACGTGGGCAAGGGCGACAAGCGCGACCGCCAGTTCGGCCAGATGATCGAGGCCGCCATGCGCTGGAACAAACCCGTGCGCATCGGCGTCAACTGGGGCAGCCTCGACCAGGAATTGCTGGCCAGCCTGATGGACGTCAACAGCGGCCGCGCCGAGCCCTGGGACGCCAGGCAGGTGATGTACGAGGCGCTGGTGAGCTCGGCCATCGGTTCGGCGAAACTGGCCGAATCCATGGGCATGCCGGGCGACCAGATCATCCTGAGCTGCAAGGTGAGCGGTGTGCAGGACCTGATCTCCGTCTACCGCGCCCTCGCGAAGCGATGCGACTACGCGCTGCACCTCGGCTTGACCGAGGCCGGCATGGGCACCAAGGGCACGGTCGCGTCGGCCACGGCGCTCTCGATCCTGCTGCAGGAAGGCATCGGCGACACCATCCGCGTCTCGCTCACGCCGCAGCCGGGCGAAGCGCGCACGCAGGAGGTGGTCATTGCCAACGAGATCCTCCAGGCCCTGGGCCTGCGCGTGTTCGTGCCCAGCGTCACCGCCTGCCCGGGCTGCGGCCGCACCACCAGCACCACCTTCCAGGAACTGGCCAAGCAGATCGACGACTACCTGCGCATGCAGATGCCGGTCTGGCGCACCAGGTACCCCGGCGTCGAGACGATGAAGGTGGCCGTCATGGGCTGCATCGTCAACGGCCCCGGCGAGAGCAAGCACGCCGACATCGGCATCAGCCTGCCCGGCACCGGCGAGGCGCCGGCCGCGCCCGTCTTCATCGATGGCGAGAAGGCGCTCACGCTGCGCGGCGAGAACATCGCCGCCGAATTCCATCAACTGGTCGAAAACTACGTCGAGAAGCGCTTCGGCGCAGCGACTGCTGCCTGAGCTTCGTAATCCAATGGCTGACAAACTGAATGCCGTCAAGGGCATGAACGACACCCTGCCGCCGGAATCGGCGCGCTGGGAATGGCTGGAAGGGATCGTTCGCGAGGTGACCTCGCGCTTTGCCTATTGCAACATCCGCACCCCCATCCTGGAGCACACGGCGCTGTTCGTGCGCGGCATCGGCGAGGTGACCGACATCGTCGAGAAAGAGATGTACTCCTTTCACGACCGCTCGGACAAGTACGGTGACAACGACCACCTGACGCTGCGTCCCGAGAACACCGCCGGCATCGTGCGCGCCGCGATCGAGCACAACATGCTCTACGACGGCGGCAAGCGCCTCTGGGCCATCGGCCCCATGTTCCGGCGCGAGAAACCGCAGCGCGGCCGCTTCCGCCAGTTCCATCAGTTCGACGTCGAGGCGCTGGGCTTCGCCGGCCCGGACGTCGATGCCGAGCTCGTGCTGCTGGCCAGCTCCCTCTTCAAGGCCATCGGCCTGACCGACGTGCGGCTGGAGATCAACAGCCTGGGCCAACCCGCCGAGCGCGCCCAGCACCGCGCCCAACTCATCGCGCACTTCGAGGCGCATGCCGACCAGCTCGACGAGGACGCGCGCCGCCGCCTGCACAGCAACCCGCTGCGCATCCTGGACACCAAGAACCCTGCCATGAAGGCGGTGGTGGAAGCGGCGCCCCGGCTGATCGACTTCCTCGGCGCCGAATCGCTGGCGCACTTCGAGGGACTGAAGGCGATCCTCGATGCCAACGGCGTCGCGTACACCATCAACCCCCGCCTGGTGCGCGGCCTCGACTACTACAACCTCAGCGTCTTCGAATTCGTCACCGACCGCCTGGGCTCGCAGGGCACGGTGTGCGCCGGCGGCCGCTATGACGGCCTGTTCGAGCAACTCGGCGGCAAACCGGCGCCTGCGGTGGGCTGGGCCATGGGCCTGGAGCGCGTGCTCGACCTGGTGAAGGAGCAGGGCACTGCGGTCCCCGTGCCGGTGCCCGACGCGTACGCGGTGGTGCCGGACGTGGCCGCGATGCCGGTCGTCCTGCGCACCCTGCAGCAGCTGCGCGAAGCCGGCGTGCGGGTGCAGATGCACGCGGCCACTGCGGACGGCCTGGGCAGCTTCAAGTCGCAGTTCAAGAAGGCCGACGGCAGCGGCGCCACCTACGCGCTG
Source organism: Variovorax defluvii (assembly GCF_039541515.1). Classification (NCBI taxonomy): domain Bacteria; kingdom Pseudomonadati; phylum Pseudomonadota; class Betaproteobacteria; order Burkholderiales; family Comamonadaceae; genus Variovorax; species Variovorax defluvii. The sequence continues at coordinate 373,346 of NZ_BAABGJ010000080.1, read as the reverse complement.
ATCTTCGGCGCCGACGAACTGGCGCGCGGCGAACTCACGGTCAAGGCGCTGCGCGATGGGACCGGGGCCCAGGTGGCGCGTCCGCTGGCCGACCTGGCGGGCTGGGCCGCCACCCTACAATCCCCGGCTCCCAACAACTGACAGCGCATGGCCACCCATCTCGACCTCGAAGAACAGGAACAGCTCGACCAGCTCCGGCATTTCTGGAAAACCTACGGAACGTTGATCACCTGGGTCGTGGTGCTCGTCGCCGGCGCCTTCCTGGCCTGGACCGGCTGGCAGTACTGGCAGCGCGAGCAGGCCGCAAAGGCCTCGGCACTGTACGACGAGCTCGAGCGCGGCGCCCAGGCCGGCGACGCGGCCCGTGTCGAGCGCGCGCTGGCCGACATGAAAGACAAGTTCGCTTCCACCGCCTACGCCCAGCAGGCCGGCCTGCTCGCCGCCCGCGTGCTGCACGAAAAGGGCAATGCCGAGGCTTCGCGCGCGGCGCTGGCCTGGGTCGCGGACAAGGGCACCGACGCCGGCTACCAGGCTGTGGCCCGGTTGCGCCTGGCCGGTGCACTCCTGGAAGCCAAGTCCTACGACGAGGCCTTGAAGCAGCTGTCGGCCCCCATGCCGAGCCAGGACTTCGAGGCCCTCGCGGCCGACCGTCGGGGCGATGTCTACATGGCCCAGGGCAAGCGCGAGGAGGCGAAGACCGAATACCGCAAGGCCTGGTCTGCCTTCTCTCCCGCCAACGAGTTCCGCCGCCTGGTCGAGATCAAGCTCAATGCGGTCGGCGTCGATCCCCAGAGCCTGGCCCCGGCCGCCGCCAACGCGCCTGCCGTGAACGCGCCTGCCGGCAACGCATCCGCCGCCAAGTAATAACAAAGCCATGAATTCCAGCCGTCGTCCGATGCTTCCCGTTTCCGCCCTGCGCTTCGGCGCTGCCGCGCTCGTGATCGCCGCGCTCGCCGCCTGTTCCGGGACCCCGAAACCCAAGCCGGCCGAACTGCCGCCGGTTCAGGCGGTGCTGGGCGTGAGGCAGGCCTGGAGCATCCGCATCCCCAAGGTGGAGTTCCCCCTGGTCACCGACGTCAGCGGCGACATGGTGACCGTGGCTGCGAGCGACGGTACGGTGGTCATGATCGACGCCCGCTCGGGGCAGGAGGTCTGGCGCGTCAGCGTCGGCGCGTCGCTGGCGGCCGGTGTGGGCAGCGACGGGTCGATGGCTGCGGTGGTGACCACCGACAACGAACTCGTCGCCCTGCAGGGCGGCAAGGTGCTATGGCGGCAGCGGCTCACGGCGCAGACTTTCACGGCGCCGCTGGTGGCCGGCCGCCGCGTCTTCGTGCAGACGGCCGACCGCACCCTCAGCGCCTGGGACGGCCAGAGCGGCCGCCGCCTGTGGTCACAGACGCGCACTGCCGAGAACCTGGTACTCAAGCGCCCGGGCGTGATGCTCGCGGTCGGCGACACCCTGGTGGTCGGCGTCGGCGGGCGGCTGGTCGGCGTCAACCCGGCCAACGGCAGCTCGCGCTGGGAGTCGCCCATCGCGGCGCCGCGCGGCACCAACGACGTCGAGCGCCTGGTCGACCTGACCGGCAGCGTGAGCCGCGTCGGAGACTCGGTCTGTGCCCGCGCCTACTACGCCAGCGTCGGCTGCGTCGACACCTCCCGCGGCACGCTGCTGTGGACCAAGCCGGCCAGCAGCGCCGAGGGTCTGAGCGGCGACGAGCGCTTCGTCTACGGCACCGAGGAGAATGGCACCGTGGTGGCCTGGCGCCGCAGCGACGGCGAGCGCGCCTGGCAGGTCGACCGCTTCAAGTACCGCACGCTGACTGCGCCGCTGGCGGTTGGCCGATCGCTCATCTTCGGCGACAGCACGGGCTTCGTGCACGTGCTCTCCCGCGAGGACGGGGCGACGCTCAACCGCCTCGCGCCGGACGGCTCCGCCATCGCCGCGCGCCCCGTGCTCTCGGGCAACACGGTCGTGGTCGTCACCCGCAACGGCAACGTCTTCGGCTACCGGCCGGAGTAAGCGCAGGTAGGGGAGCGTGCGACCATGAAACCCGTCATTGCACTGGTCGGGCGCCCCAACGTCGGCAAGTCGACGCTGTTCAACCGTCTGACCCAGACGCGCGATGCCATCGTCGCCGACTTCGCCGGCCTGACCCGCGACCGCCACTACGGCAACGGCCGCCAGGGCCGGCACGAATTCATCGTCATCGACACCGGCGGTTTCGAGCCCGATGCGGGCAGCGGGATCTTCAAGGAGATGGCCAAGCAGACCCGCCAGGCAGTGGCCGAGGCCGACGTCGTGATCTTCGTCGTCGACGCGCGTGAAGGCGTCTCGGCGCAGGACCACGACATCGCCAACGAACTGCGCCGCCTGGGCAAGCCCTGTCTTCTGGTGGCGAACAAGGCCGAGGGCATGCGTGACACCGCCCGGCTGGCGGAGTTCTACGAGCTGGGCTTCGGCGAGGTGCATGGCATCTCGGCCGCGCACGGGCAGGGCATCCGCAGCCTGGTGGAGCTGGCGCTGGAGCCGCTGGCCCTGCCGGAGCCCGAGGACGAGGTTGACGAGGAAGAGGGCCCAAGCAAGCCGATCAAGCTGGCCGTGGCCGGCCGGCCCAACGTCGGGAAGTCCACCCTCATCAACACCTGGCTGGGCGAAGAGCGCCTGGTGGCCTTCGACCTGCCCGGCACCACCCGCGACGCCATCTCCGTCCCCTTCGAGCGCAACGGCCAGCGCTTCGAATTGATCGACACGGCCGGCCTGCGGCGCAAGGGCAAAGTGTTCGAGGCGATCGAGAAGTTCTCGGTGGTCAAGACGCTGCAGGCCATCGAATCGGCCAACGTGGTGCTGCTCCTGATAGATGCGACCCAGGGCGTGACCGACCAGGACGCCCACATCGCCGGCTACGTGCTGGAAAGCGGCCGCGCCGTGGTGATCGCCATCAACAAGTGGGACGCGGTCGACAGCTACCAGCGCGAGCAGGTGCAGCGCCAGATCGAGACCCGGCTGGCGTTCCTGAAGTTCGCCTCGCTGCACTTCATCTCGGCCATCAAGCGACAGGGCCTGGGACCGCTGTGGCAGGCCATCGCGCAGGCCCACAAGTCCGCCACCCGCAAGATGTCGACACCGGTGCTCACGCGGCTGCTGCAGGAGGCGGTGCAGTTCCAGGCGCCCAAGAAGGCGGGCATGTTCCGGCCCAAGATGCGCTACGCGCACCAGGGCGGGATGAATCCGCCGGTGATCGTCATCCACGGCAACTCGCTGGAGCACGTGACCGAGGCGTACAAGCGATTCCTCGAAGGGCGCTTCCGCAAGGAATTCGACCTGGTGGGCACACCGCTGCGCATCGAGTTCAAGACCCAGCACAACCCGTACGCCGACAGGGAAGGTTGACGGTCGCCCTTATTTTTCAGGGGACCATAAGGTTTCGTGCTGCGCTGCGGAAACCCTGTGTTATGGTGACTGGTCCAACAACTACTCTTGAACACGGAGAATATCGTGAGCAACAAAGGGCAACTCCTACAAGACCCCTTCCTGAATACCTTGCGTCGTGAGCACGTGCCGGTGTCCATCTACCTGGTCAACGGCATCAAGCTGCAAGGTCAGATCGAGTCTTTCGATCAGTACGTCGTGTTGCTGCGCAACACGGTGACCCAGATGGTCTACAAACATGCCATCTCCACCATCGTGCCGGGCCGGGCCGTCAACTTCTCGGCCACCGAGAACGACGACGCCGCCGCCTGACGGCGCGAAGCGCGGTGGCCCGGCCGCCGCGCTTCTTCTCATTGACACCGCTTGTCTGAACTGACTTCCCGAAAAGAGGGTGCCGTCGTTCTCGTCGGCGTCGATTTCGGGCTGCCCCATTTCGACGGCGAACTCGAGGAACTGGGCCTTCTTGCGCAGACCGCGGGCCTCGAACCCGTTGCGCGCCTGATCGCCAAGCGCCGCGCGCCCGACGCGGCCCTCTTCGTGGGCAGCGGCAAGGCCGAGGAAATCCGCGAGCTGGCCCAGTTGCATGGCGCCGGCGAGGTGATCTTCGACCAGGCCCTGAGCCCCGCGCAGCAGCGCAACCTCGAGCGCCAGCTCGGGGTCGCGGTGTACGACCGTACCTTCCTGATCCTCGAGATCTTCGCCCAGCGCGCCCGCTCCCACGAGGGCAAGCTGCAGGTCGAGCTGGCGCGCCTGCAGTACCTCAGCACGCACCTGGTGCGCCGCTGGTCCCACCTGGAGCGCCAGCGCGGCGGCATCGGCACGCGCGGCGGCCCGGGCGAGACGCAGATCGAGCTCGACCGCCGGATGATCGGCGACTCCATCCGTCGCACCCGCGAGCGCTTGGCCAAGGTGCAGCGGCAGCGTGGCACCCAGCGCCGCCAGCGCGAGCGGCGCGACACCTTCAACATCTCGCTGGTGGGCTACACCAACGCCGGCAAATCCTCCCTGTTCAATGCGCTGGTGAAGGCCCGCGCCTATGCCGCCGACCAGCTCTTCGCCACGCTGGACACGACCACGCGCCACCTGTACCTCGGCGATGCGAAGCGCAAGGTGTCGATCTCCGACACCGTGGGCTTCATCCGCGAGCTGCCGCATGGCCTGATCGACGCTTTCAAGGCCACGCTGCAGGAGGCGGTCGATGCCGACCTGCTGCTGCACGTGGTCGATGCATCCAACCCTCACCACCCCGAGCAGATGGCCGAGGTGCAGGCGGTGCTCAAGGAGATCGGGGCCGACAACGTGCCGCAACTGCTGGTCTTCAACAAGCTCGACGCGATCGACGCGGGGCAGCGGCCGCATGTCCTGGCCGACGAGATCGAAGTCGACGGCATGAAGATGGCGCGCATTTTCCTGAGCGCCCACAGCGGCGAAGGCCTGCCCCTGCTGCGGGCCGAACTCGCGCGCCGTGCGCTGGCGGGCCGGGAAGAGGGCATGACCCCAGGCCCCGGCACCGAATTGCACGATGGTGTCGGCGCATTGGCACAATCCCCCCACTGACAAGCTGTGACCAGAGAACTCGACGAATGAACGCAAAGCCAGTGTGGAGACGGTTTCAGGGCATGTTCAACCTGAACGACGGCCGTTGGGGCCGGGGCGACGAGCCCTCCTCGAACGGGGACCGCCCGAACGCCAACCGTCCCGACGAGGATTCGGGTCCGAACAACAACCGTCCGCGCGGCCAGGGGCCGAACCAGGGGCCGAACCAGGGGCCGCCGGACCTCGACGAACTCTGGCGCGACTTCAACCGCAAGCTCGGCGGCCTGTTCGGCGGGGGCCGTGGCGGCAACGGCGGGCGCCCCAGCGGCAATGGCGGCAACGGCATGAAGCCCGACATGAAGAACGCCGGCGTCGGCCTGGGCCTGGTGGCGGCGGTCGCCGTCCTGATCTGGCTGGGCACCGGCTTCTTCATCGTCAACGAAGGCCAGCAGGCCGTGATCACCCAGTTCGGGCGCTACAAGGCGACCGTCGGTGCCGGCTTCAACTGGCGGCTGCCGTACCCGATCCAGCGCCACGAGGTCGTTGTCGTGACCCAGATCCGCTCGATGGACGTGGGCCGCGACACCATTGTTCGCTCCACCGGTCTGCGCGACTCCGCCATGCTCACCGAAGACGAGAACATCGTCGAGATCAAGTTCGCGGTGCAGTACCGGCTCAGCGACGCGCGCGCCTTCCTGTACGAGAGCAAGACGCCGACCGACGCCGTGGTGCAGGTGGCCGAGACCGCCGTGCGCGAGGTGGTCGGCAAGATGAAGATGGACGCGGCGCTCGCCGAGGAGCGGGACCAGATCGCGCCGCGGGTCCGCACGCTGATGCAGAACATCCTCGACCGCTACAAGGTCGGCATCGAGGTGGTCGGCATCAACCTGCAGCAGGGCGGCCTGCGCCCGCCGGAGCAGGTCCAGGCGGCCTTCGACGACGTGCTCAAAGCCGGCCAGGAGCGCGAACGCACCAAGAACGAGGCGCAGGCCTATGCCAACGACGTGGTGCCGCGCGCCACCGGTACCGCCTCGCGCCTCAAGGAAGAGTCCGAGGCCTACAAGGCACGCGTCATCGCGCAGGCCGAGGGTGATGCGCAGCGCTTCAGCTCGGTGCTGGCCGAGTACCAGCGCGCGCCGCAGGTGACCCGCGACCGCATGTACACCGACGCCATGCAGCAGATCTACACCAACACGACCAAGGTGCTGGTCGACTCCAAGCAGGGCTCCAACCTGCTGTACCTGCCGCTGGACAAGCTCATGCAGATGAGCGGCCAGGCCGGCGCGGGCGCGCCGGTCGACGGTGCCAGCCCGAGCGTGGCCGGTACCGCGCCGACCCAGTCCTCGGTGATCCCGGTCGCGCCGCCCGGCGAATCCCGTGCGCGAGACGGCCGCTCACGTGACCGCGACGTGCGCTGAGGAGGAACGCGAGAATGAACAAACTAGGCTTCATCGTTTCGTCCGTCCTGGTGGCGCTGGCGCTCCTGAGCTCCACGCTCTTCGTGGTCGACCAGCGGCAGTTCGGGGTGGTTTACGCCCTGGGGCAGATCAAGGAAGTGATCACCGAGCCGGGCTTGAACTTCAAGCTGCCGCCGCCTTTCCAGAACGTGTCATACATCGACAAGCGGCTGCTCACGCTGTCCAGCCTCGACCCCGAGCCCATGCTCACGGCCGAGAAGCAGCGCGTGGTGATCGACTGGTACGTGCGCTGGCGCATCACCGATCCGCAGGCCTACATCCGCAACGTCGGCCTCGACGAGAACGCCGGCGCGGTGCAGCTCAACCGCGTGGTGCGCAATGCCTTCCAGGAGAACGTCAACAAGCGCACCGTGCGTGAACTCATCTCCACCCGCCGCGAGGCGCTGATGAGCGACGTGCAGCGTGAGATGCTGGCCGTGGTGAAGGGCACCAAGCCCTGGGGCATCGACATCATCGATGTGCGCGTCACGCGGGTCGACTACGTGGAGGCGATCACCGAGTCGGTCTACCGCCGCATGGAGGCCGAGCGCAAGCGCGTGGCCAACGAGCTGCGTTCCACCGGCTTCGCCGAGGGCGAGAAGATCCGCGCCGACGCCGACCGGCAGCGCGAGGTGATCGTCGCCAACGCCTACCGCGATGCGCAGAAGATCAAGGGCGAGGGTGATGCACGCGCCGCGGCCGCCTACGCCGAGGCCTTCGGCCGCGACCCGCAGTTCGCCCAGTTCTACCGCAGCCTCGATGCCTACAAGCAGAGCTTCAACAAGAAGAGCGACGTGATGGTGCTGGACCCGTCGTCCGACTTCTTCCGCGCGATGCAGAGTTCGGGTGGTGCCTCGGCGGCCGCCCGGCGGTAGAGAGCCGGGGGCGGCGTGAGCGGGGAAACCTTCTGGAGCGCGCTGGCGCTCGTGCTGGTGATCGAGGGCATCCTGCCCTTCGTCTCGCCCGGCAACTGGCGGCGCGGCTTCGGCCAGCTGCTGCAGCTGCGGGATGGGCAGCTGCGCTTCTTCGGCCTCTGCAGCATCCTCCTGGGTCTGCTCCTGCTCTGGGTTCTGGCGTAGCGACGGCCCGGTAGAATCCGGGTTTAACCACGCCCCCGATCCTCCATGTCAGCCTGGGTCCTCCCGGATCACATAGCCGATGTGCTGCCCTCCGAGGCGCGTCACATCGAAGAACTTCGACGCCAACTGCTCGACACCGCCCGTGGCTACGGCTGCGAGCTGGTGATGCCGCCTCTCCTGGAACACCTCGAGTCTCTTCTGTCCGGCACCGGCGAGGCGCTGGGCCTGCAGACCTTCAAGCTGGTGGACCAGCTTTCCGGCCGCAGCCTGGGCCTGCGCGCCGACACCACCCCGCAGGTGGCTCGAATCGACGCTCACTTGCTCAACCGACGCGGCGTGGCCCGGCTGTGTTACTGCGGCCCGGTGCTCCACACCCGCCCCGACCGGCCGCACGCGACTCGCGAGCCGCTGCAGTTCGGCGCCGAGATCTACGGCCATGCCGGCCTCGAGGCCGACACCGAGGTGCTGCGGCTGGCCCTGGACTGCCTGCGCGCGGCGGGCGTGAAAAACGCCGTCATCGTCGACCTGGCCGATGCCCGCATCGTGCAGGCGCTGCTGGCCGACGTGTCGGCCGACGCCGCCACCATCGCGCGGGTGCACGCGGCCCTGGCCGCCAAGGACGCCAGCGGCCTGGCCGAGCTCACCGCCGGCTTTCCCGCCGCATCGCGCGACGGCTTGCTGGCGGTGCTGACGCTCTACGGCGACATCGGCGTGCTCGACGAAGCAGCGAAGCAGCTCCCCGACACGGCGGCCGTGCGCCAGGCACTGGGCGAACTCCGGCAACTGGCGAGCCGGCTCGATGGCGCCCAGGTGAGCTTCGACCTGGCCGACCTGCGCGGCTATGCCTACTACAGCGGCATGCGCTTCGGCATCTACACCGAGGGCGCGAGCGACGCGCTGGTGCGCGGCGGCCGCTACGACGAGGTCGGCGCCGTGTTCGGCCGCAACCGTCCTGCCGTGGGCTTCAGCCTCGATGTGCGCGAACTGGTGGGCGTGCTGCCGGCGCGGCCCCTGCGCGCCGCGATCCGGGCGCCCTGGAGCGATGCCCCGGGACTCGGCCGGACCATCGCCGAGCTGCGCAGCCGGGGCGAGACCGTGGTGTGCGTATTGCCGGGCCACGAGAGCGAGATCGACGAATTCCACTGCGACCGCGAGCTGATCGAGCAAGCCGGGCAGTGGACCGTCAGGACGATTTGAATCTTCGAGAGCGAAACATCATGAGCGTTACCACCGGACGAAACGTGGTCGTCGTCGGCACCCAATGGGGCGACGAGGGCAAGGGCAAACTGGTCGATTGGCTGACCGAGAGCGCGCAGGGCGTGGTTCGCTTCCAGGGCGGCCACAACGCGGGCCACACGCTGGTCATCAACGGCGTGAAGACCGCGTTGCACCTGATCCCCAGCGGCATCATGCGGCCCGGCGTCAAGTGCTACATCGGCAATGGCGTGGTGCTGTCGGCGGCGAAGCTCTTCGAGGAGATCGAAGGGCTCGAAAAGGCCGGCGTCGAGGTGCGCTCGCGCCTGCGCATCAGCGAGGCCTGCCCGCTGATCCTGCCGTTCCACGCCGCGCTGGACATCGCGCGCGAGGCCTACCGCGAAAAGGGCGGCATCGAGAAGATCGGCACCACCGGCCGCGGCATCGGCCCGGCCTACGAGGACAAGATCGCGCGCCGCGCGCTGCGCGTGCAGGACCTGAAGCATCCCGATCGCTTTGCCGACAAGCTGCGCGTGCTGCTCGAGCTGCACAACCATGTGCTGACGCAGGTCCTGGGCGCATCGGCCATCGGATTCGATGCGGTCTACGACGAGGCCATGCGCCACGCCGAGATGCTCAAGCCGATGATGGCGGACGTCTCGCGCGAACTCAACGACGCCCATCGCGCCGGCGCCAACCTGCTGTTCGAGGGCGCGCAGGGCACGCTGCTCGACGTCGACCACGGCACCTACCCCTACGTCACCTCCAGCAACTGCGTGGCGGGCAACGCCGCGGCGGGCGCGGGCGTGGGGCCGGGGCTGCTGCACTACATCCTCGGCATCACCAAGGCCTACTGCACGCGCGTCGGCGGCGGTCCGTTCCCCACCGAACTGGACTGGGACAAGCCCGGCACCGTGGGCTACCACCTGAGCACGGTGGGCGCCGAGAAGGGCGTCACCACCGGCCGCAGCCGCCGCTGCGGATGGTTCGACGCGGCACTGCTCAAGCGTTCGGCCCAGGTCAACGGCCTCTCCGGGCTGTGCATCACCAAGCTCGACGTGCTGGACGGCCTGAAGGAGCTGCAGCTGTGCACCGGCTACCAGCTCGACGGCGAATACACCGACATCCTGCCGCTGGGCGCCGACGAGATCGCGCGCTGCAAGCCGGTCTACGAGACGCTGGAAGGCTGGAGCGAGAGCACGGTGGGCATCACCCACTACGACAAGCTGCCCGTCAATGCGAGGCTCTACCTGCAGCGCATCGAGCAGGTCACGGGCGTGCCGATCCACATGGTGTCGACCAGCCCGGACCGCGACCACACCATCATGATGCGCCACCCGTATCTCGCGGAATGACGTTCGCCCCTGCAAAGACAAACAGTCCCCGACCCAACGCAATGATGGAGATGTGCGCATGCTGACCGAAGACGGCAAACACCTGTACGTGAGTTACGACGAGTACCACAACCTGATCGAGAAGCTCGCGATCAAGGTGCATCAGTCGGGCTGGCAGTTCGACACCATCCTGTGCCTGGCGCGCGGCGGCATGCGGCCGGGTGACGTGCTCTCGCGCATCTTCGACAAGCCGCTGGCGATCATGTCCACCAGCTCCTACCGCGCCGATGCCGGCACGATCCAGGGGCACCTGGACATCGCGCGGTACATCACCACCCCCAAGGGCGAGATCGCGGGCAGGGTGCTGCTGGTGGACGACCTGGCCGATTCCGGCCACACCCTGCACGCCGTGGTGGAGATGCTCAAGAGCAACTACAAGCCGATCACCGAGCTGCGCAGCGCCGTCATCTGGACCAAGGCGCTGTCCACCTTCACGCCGGACTACTCGGTCGAGTACCTGCCCACCAACCCCTGGATCCACCAGCCCTTCGAGGGCTACGACTCGCTCGGCGCCGAGAAGCTCATCGAGAAGTGGTCGGTTTAGGGCCTGTTAACGCTATGCATGGGACCGCTTGCATAGCGTTAACAGGCCCTAGCCTCGATCCGGCAACCTTCTTTCAAGGCCGCACGCCCTGCGTCGCCTCGGGCATCCGGCCCACGTAGCGCCCGCGCGGGCGAATGACCTGCGTCACTTCCAACTGCTCCAGGCCATGCGCCAGGAGCCCGACGCTGCGCGCCGTGGCGAATAGCCCGAAGGCCGCGTCGGCGGGCAACTGGTGGTGAGCCACGAGTGCCGCCAGGGCCACGTCGATGTTGGGCTTCAGGCCCGTCAACTCGGTCGCCTTGCCGATGAAGCGTGCAATGGCCGGCGGGGGCTCGAACAAGGAGAGCAGGGCCGCCGCGCGCGGATCGCCATCGGGATAGAGGTGGTGGCCGAATCCCGCCAGCGGCAGGCCGCTGGACAGGTAGTGGGTGATGACCTGGTCCTCGCCGAGCCGCTCGACCTCGCCGAAAAGCACCTGGACCCGTCCCGACGCGTCGCCATGCAGGGGCCCCGACAGCGTGGACAGGCCCGCCAGCAGGCAGGCCGGCAACGAGGCTCCCGTCGAGGCGGCGATGCGCGTCGTGAAGGCCGAGCTCGTCAACTCATGGTCCACCAGCAGCACCATGGCCGTGCGCAGCAGCTCGGCCACTTGGGGCGACTGGTTCCATCCTTGCGCGAAACGCAGATGAAGCGGCTGCTCTGCCTTCTGCGCGCCGAAGCAGTCGGCCAGTTGCCCCACCAGGCTCTGCGCCTCGGCGTGCAGGACCCGGGTCAGGCGCCCCCGTGTCGAGTGTCCGCCGGCGGCCAGGGCCGCGAGGGCCGTGAACGCGGCGACCCGGCCCGGCTTGCCTGCCCGTACCGCCCGGCGGATGCCGAAATCGACCGGCTGCTGCGCATCCCATAGCAGGCGCGCGACATCCTCCAGGCTGGCTGAGCCTGCCAGCGCGACGGCGTCCTGCCCCCGGTAGTAGAGCCGCCCGCGGTGGAAGGACGACAGCGAGGTGGGGATGCTCGGCTCCACGCCGAACAGCGTGTTGGTGGCCAGCGTCTCGTGCTTGCGGCCGGCCTGCTTGCGCCGTGCCAGGGCGGCGACGTCTTCGGCGCGGTACAGGCTGCGGCGGGTATCGGCCGGGTCGGGCATGACTTCCAGCTTGCCGCGGCTCACGTAGGCGTACACCGTTTGAGGCTGCACCTCCAGGAGGCGGCAGGCCTCGGCCATCGAAATCCAGGATGCCATGGTGGAACGGCTCGAGAAGTTTATATATTGATTTTATATGTCAATATTGCGTTGTGGATCAAGTATTAACTACCATGAGGCCACCCTGATTCGCACCTTTTCGAGCCCATGAAACCTCGGGTCCTGCAACTCAATCCGATCCTGATCCCTTCGATCAACGACAAGCTCGCTGCGCTGTACGAGGTCCACAAGCTCTTCGAGACGCCCGACCCGGGCGCCTGGGTGCGCGAGCACGGCTCCACCGTCGATGCGCTGATCACCGGGGGACACACAGGCGTTTCACGAGCGATGCTGGAGCAACTGCCCAGGCTCAGGGTGGTGGCCGTCAACGGTGTCGGCACCGACGCCGTCGACCTGGCCTATTGCCGTGGCCGCGCCTTGCCCGTCACCGCGACCCTGGGCGCGCTGACCGAAGACGTGGCCGACCTGGCCATCGGGCTGCTCATCGCGGCCTGCCGCAACCTGTGCGCGGGGGACCGCTTCGTGCGCGAAGGGCAGTGGGAACGCCATCCGCAGCCCGGGGCCATTCCGCTCGCCCGGCGCTTCAGCGGCATGGACGTCGGCATCGTGGGGATGGGCCGCGTGGGCCGCGCGGTGGCCGTGCGTGCCGCCGCCTTCGGCTGCACCATCCGCTACACCGACCTGCGCGCCATGGACGACGTGCCGCACCTTTTCGTGCCGCAGCTCGTCGAGCTCGCTCGCGATTCGGACGCCTTGGTGCTGTGCGCGGCGGCCGATCAGGCCGAGGGCATCGTCGATGCGGCGGTGCTGGACGCGCTCGGCCCGCGCGGTTTCCTGGTCAACGTGGCCCGCGGCCGCCTGGTGCAGGAGTCTGCCCTGGCCGAGGCGCTGGTCGCCGGCCGCATCGCCGGCGCCGGGCTGGACGTGTTCGTCGACGAGCCCCGCGTCCCGGCGGCGTTGCGCCAGTCGGACCGCACGACCCTCCAGGCCCACCGCGCCAGCGCCACTTGGGAGACCCGCACGGCCATGGCCGAGATGGTGCTCGACAGTCTCGCGCAAGCCCTGGCCGGCCAGCGCCCGGCCATGAGCCTGACCACCTGACCCAGGGCGGGGCCCGCCCGACCTTGGGACGTTTCGCAGCGCAACTTCACGGAGACACATCTTGATCAAGCAACGCATCGCCATCGCGATGGCCCTGGCCCTCGGCGCCGTCGCCCACGTACCGAGCCTCGCTCAGGGCTATCCCTCGCGGCCGGTCACTCTGGTGGTTCCCTTTCCTCCCGGCGGCGGAACCGACACAGGCGGCCGCGTGATCGCGGAGCAATTGGCCAGGCGCTGGGGACAGAGCGTGGTCGTCGAGAACAAGGGCGGCGCCGCGGGGCAGATCGGCGCCGAATACGTCGCCAAGGCCAAGCCCGACGGCTACACCTTGCTGCTGGGCAACATCGGTACCCAGGCGATCAATCCCTCGCTCTACCCCAGGATGGCCTACGACGCCGCGAGCGCGTTCGCGCCCATCTCCCTGGTGGCCGAACTGCCGCTGGCGATGATGGTCAATCCGTCGGTGCCCGCGAAGACGCCAGCGGAGTTCGTCGCGCTGGCCAAGTCCCGGCCGGGGCAGCTGAGCTACAGCAGTTCGGGCGCGGGCGGCGCACCCCATCTGGTGGCCGAGATGTTCAAGGACCAGACGGGCACCTTCGTCCTGCACGTGCCTTACCGGGGCGGCGGGCCGGCGATCGCCGATCTTCTCGCCGGCCACGTGCAGCTGTCCTTCATGACGGTGCTGGAAGCATCGGGGAACATCAAGGCCGGAAAACTGCGCGCCCTGGCGGTGACGGGCGGCAAGCGCGTGCCGGCCCTGCCCGATGTGCCCACGCTGTCGGAGACCGTTCTTCCCGGCTTCAACGCCATCTCTTGGATCGGCCTGGTGGCACCTGCCGGCACCCCAAAGGACATCGTGGACAAGATCGCGTCCGACGTGCGCGCCGTGCTGGCGGACGAATCGGTCAAGGCGCGGTTCGCGGCGCTGGGCGGCGTGCCCCGGAGCACGACGCCGCAGGAGTTCGACAAGCTGATCGCGGACGACCGGCAGCGCTACGCCCAGATCATCCGAAGCCGCAACATCTCCGTCGAATGAACGTCGCGATTCACCGAAAACCGAAGAGGAGACACCCATGCCCTTCCAGCCCCTGCTCAAGATCCTGGCCCTGACGGCCTCGCTCGCCGTGGTTCCGATGCTCGCGTCGGCGCAGGCCTATCCGGCGCGCGCCATCAAGATCATCGTGCCGGCCCCGCCGGGCGGCGCGATCGACACCATCGCCCGCGTGGTCGGCGACAAGCTCGCGGCCTCGATGGGCCAGCCGGTGGTAGTGGACAACCGGCCCGGCGCTTCCAACAACCTCGGCACCGACCTGCTCGCCAAGTCGCCTCCCGACGGCTACACCATCGGCATCGTGGGCGGCAGCCACAACATCAACAAGTTCCTGTTCAAGAACCTGGGCTGGGACCCGGAGAAGAGCTTCGAGCCGATCGTCTACACGCACGTGGTTCCGCTGGTGTTCGCGATCAACCCGCAGGTTCCTGCCAAGACCTTGCCCGAGCTGGTGGCGTGGATGAAGGCCAATCCGGACAAGGCCAAGGTCGCGACCTCCGGGCGCGGCAGCGCGCAGGAGATGGCCGCCGAGATGTTCCGCATGGCCTCGCGCGCCGACATGCTGCTGGTGCCGTACAAGGGCTCGTCCGCCGCGCATCCGGACCTGCTGGGCGGCCGCACCGCGCTCTACATCGACACCATCAGTGCGATCCTGCCGCAGGTGAAGGCCGGCAACGTCCGTGCGGTCGCGGTGTCGACGCTCAAGCGGTCCTCGGCCTTGCCCGAGGTGCCGACGGCGGACGAGCAGGGGCTCAAGGGTTACGACGCCAACACCAACGGCGGCTTCCTGGCGCCGGCCGGCACGCCCAGGCCGATCGTCGCGAAGCTCAATGCCGAGATCAACGCGGCGCTGAAGCTGCCCGAGGTCCGCGCCAAGCTCGAGGCCGCCGGCATCGAGGTCCAAGGCGGTACGCCGCAGGACTACGCGGCGCTGATCAGGTCCGACCTCGCCAAGTGGGGCAAGGTCGTCAAGGAGGCGAACATCGAGCCGGAGTGATCATGGCGACCCGAGCAGCTCGGTATAGCGCCGCTGCATTTCCTCCGGCGACAGTTCCTCGATGCCGTGGCCCACGTTCCAGCGGTGGCCGAACGGGTCCTTGAAGGCGCCGGAGCGCTCCCCGTAGAACTGGTCCTGCACCGCGATCTCGAGCGTCGCGCCCGCCTTCACCGCGCGCTCGACCAGCGCATCCGCATCGTCCACGTGCAGGTGGATGCTGACCGCGGTCGCGCCGATGCTCAAGGGCCCGCGGATGCCGTATTCGGGAAACTCGTCGCACAGCATCAGCGTGGTGCCGCCGAGGTCCAGCTCCGCATGGCCGATGCGGCCCGATGGCTCGGTGAGTCTGAATTTCTCGGTGGTGCCGAGCACCTCGCCATACCAGGCGATCGCCTTGGCGGTGTCGTTCACGCAGAGGTAGGCGAACAGCTCATGAACAGCCATCAGGAACTCCCAGGACACTTGTGCCCGCAGTGATCGGAATCGGCCATTGTCGGACGCCCCGCCGTCGGCGTCGACTGCAGCGGGTGGACTAGCATGGCACCATGCCCAAGCCCATCACCGAACTGATCCACCACCCCTACCAACCGCCGGCCCCTTTCGCCGCGCCCCAGCCGGGCGTCTACAAGGCATCCACCGTCTTCTTCGCCGACGTCGCCGCCATGCGCGCGCGCGACTGGAAAACCAAGGCCGGCTACACCTACGGCCTGCACGGCACGCCGACCACCTTCACGCTGGAAGAGCGCCTGGCGACGCTGGAGGGGGGCACCGAATGCCTGCTGGTGCCCAGCGGCCTGGCCGCCATCTCGCTGGTGGCTTTCGCCTTCCTCAAGACAGGCGACGAGGTGCTGGTACCCGACAACGCCTACGGACCCAACAAGGCGCTGTGCAGCGGGGAACTGGCCAACTTCGGCATCACGCACCGGCTCTACGACCCGATGGACCCGGCCGACCTCGCCGCCAAGCTGTCCGACCGCACCCGGCTGGTGTGGTTGGAGGCGCCCGGCTCCGTCACCATGGAATTCCCCGACCTGCCGGCCCTGGTGGCGGCCTGCCGCGCGCGCGGCGTGCTCACCGCGCTGGACAACACCTGGGGCGCGGGCCTGGCCTTCGCACCTTTCGACTTCAACGGCAGTGGCCAGGGCGTGGACACCTCCATCCAGGCGCTCACCAAGTACCCCAGCGGCGGGGGCGACGTGCTGATGGGCAGCGTGATCACGCGCGACGAGCAACTGCACCGCGCCCTGAAGCTCACCCATATGCGCATCGGCTTCGGCATCGGCGTCGGCGACGTCGAGACCCTTCTGCGCTCGCTGCCCAGCCTGAGCCTGCGTTACCAGGCGCACGACAGCGCGGCCCGCGAACTGGCGCGCTGGCTGGCCGATCGTGCCGAGATCGCGCAGGTGCTGCACCCGGCCCTCGAAAGCTCGCCCGGCCATGCCAACTGGCTGCGCCTGTGCGGCGCCACCGACCTGGCCGCGGGCCTGTTCTCGGTCGTCTTCGACGACCGCTACAGCGCAGCTCAGGTGGATCGCTTCTGTGACAGCCTGAAGTTGTTCCGCCTGGGCTACTCGTGGGGCGGCCCCATCAGCCTGGTCGTGCCTTACGACATCAGCCTGATGCGAGACCCGGAGGTCTCGCGCTGGCCCCACAAGGGCACGCTGGTGCGCTTCTCGGTCGGCCTGGAAGACGTCGACGACCTGCGCGCCGATCTCGATCGCGGCCTGGCCGCGCTTTGAGCCGCTCCGACGCACGCCGGGGCACTCTGAACCGGCCCGGTTATCGCGTACATTGGGCGCACGCAGTCACCCCGGACTGCCTTCCAGGAAGGAGCACACGTGGCAACACCGAACTACGGCTACGAGAAGCGTCAGAAGGAGTTGGCCAAGAAGAAGAAAAAGGAAGACAAGGCCCGCGAGAAAGCCGCCCGCAAGCTCAATCCGAGCAGCCCCGGGCTGGCGCAGGGCGACCCGGAGACCGACGTCGCGTCACTCGAGCATGATGCGCCGACCGTGCCGGAACTGCCGACCAAGGACGGCTAGCCTCTGCAGGCACGCCCGGGGCATTGATCGAAATTTGAACGCCGCCGCGGGCAGGTCCGCGGCGGCTTTTTTCAGTGGCCTAGCGCGGGCCGAGCAACTTGCGCAAGGCCGGCCAGACGTTGTCCAGCATGCGCGGCTGGGCCGCCGCCGTGGGATGGATGCGATCGGCCTGGAACAGCGAGGCCGACTCCGGTCCGTCCGCGATGCCCTTGAGCAGAAAGGGTACCAGTCCCGCCTTGGTCGCCCCCGCCACCTTGGGAAAGATCGCCTCGAAGCGCCGCGTGTAGTCGCCGCCGTAATTGGGCGGCACCTGGATGCCGACGATCAGCACCTGCGCGCTGGCGGCCTGCGCCGCCTTGGTCATCTGCATGAGGTTGTCCTCGGTGCCGGCCAGCGAAAGGCCGCGCAGCGCGTCGTTGCCGCCCAGTTCCAGCACGACGTGGGTCGGCTTGTGTTGAGAGAGCAGGCCGGCCAGCCGGGCCCGGCCGCCCGCCGTGGTGTCGCCGCTGATGCTCGCGTTGATCACCGTGGCGGCGATCTTTTGCTCCGCGAGGCGCTTCTCCAGCAAGGGCACCCAACCTTCGCCGCGCTTGAGGCCGTACTCGGCCGACAGCGAGTCGCCCACCACCAGGATGACCGGTTGCTTGCCCGCCGCCTGGGCCCATACCCTTGCGGCCCATGGTCCCGCGCTGCCGGCGAGCGTGCCGGCCAAGATAAAGTGACGCCGATTCACCACGTCCAGACCTTTCAATGTCCTCGATCCAACCCGCCGCCATTGTCGCCGTCGAACATGTTTTCAAGTCCGTCACCGACTCCACCGGCACGCTGGACATTCTGCAGGACATCGATTTCACCCTGGGCGAGCGGGAAACGGCCGCCATCGTCGGTGCGTCCGGTTCGGGCAAGAGCACGCTGCTGTCGATCGTCGCCGGCCTGGACACACCCACCCGCGGCACCGTCAGGCTCGCCGGCGAAGACCTGTTCGCCATCGACGAGGACGAGCGCGCCGCGCTGCGGGCGCGCAAGGTCGGCTTCGTGTTCCAGAGCTTCCAATTGCTCGGCAACCTCAGCGCCCTCGAGAACGTGATGCTCCCGCTCGAACTGGCCGACCGCCGCGACGCGCGCAAGGCGGCCACCGAGATGCTGGGCCGGGTCGGCCTCGGCCAGCGGCTGAACCACTACCCCAAGGTGCTCTCCGGCGGCGAGCAGCAACGCGTCGCGCTGGCCCGTGCCTTCGTGGTGCAGCCGGCGCTGCTCCTGGCCGACGAGCCCACCGGCAGCCTGGACTTCGCCACCGGCGAGCAGGTGATGCGGCTGATGTTCGATCTCAACCGCGAGCTGGGCACCACGCTGGTCCTGGTGACGCACGACCGCGGCATCGCCGCGCAGTGCGAGCGCCGCATCACCATCGAGGCCGGGCGCGTGGGCTTCGACGACCAGGGCGTGTAGGGCGCCTCGACACGGGTGCCCACGCATGAGGTGGGACGCCTGCGGACGCGAGCGCAGGGATGCGGGGACGCGGGCGCAGATACCCGCGTGAACGCTGAAGCGCGCAACTCCCCAGGCGACTGCAAGGCCTGAGCGCAGGAGGGCGGCGATCAAATGTCGCTTTTTGTCGCGAGATTCGTCGGATTGCCTTGGCCCTTTTCAGAATCGGCGCGCTGAAGCGGTGAGCGGGTCTTGCGGGGCTTGTCCCTCAATGCCGACGCGAACTCGCCAGCCATCACTCCCGAGGCTCCCCCATGCGGTCTGCGCCAGCCCATCGACTGTCCACCAAGCCCTTCCTCCATCCCTGCCTGGCGGTGGCGTTCACACTGAGTGCCGGCGTTGCGCAAGCGCAGCCCACGCCCCCGGTCGACGTCCCCGGCGCGGGGCAACTCCAACGGCAGATCGAGCAGACCCTGCAGTCTCCGCCGCCGGCCGTTGCACCGCCCACCCGGGCCGCCGAGCCGGCGATCGACCGCAGTGGCCCGCTGCTGATCGTCCAGCAGTTCAGCATCGAAGGCGCCAGCCTCATTCCGGCCGACGAACTGGCGCGCCCGCTCGACTCCTATCGTGGCAAGCCCTTGAGCCTCGGCGAACTGCAGGCCGCGGCGCAGGCCCTCGTGGCGCTCTACCGCGATCGCGGCTGGTTCGCCCGCGTGCTGATTCCGCCCCAGGACGCCACCGCCGGGACCCTGCGCGTTCGCGTCATCGAAGGCCGCTTCGGCCGCGTCATCCCGGCCGATCCCGCGCCGGCGCGTGCCGACGCTGCCTTCGTCGAAGCCATGGTTGCCCGCGGACTGCATCCGGGCGAGCCCTATGCACAAGAAGACCTCGAACGCGGCCTGCTCCTGGCCAACGATCTGCCCGGCGTGCGCGCCGATGGCGTGCTGCAGGCCGGCACGCAGACCGGCACCAGCGACCTGGCCCTCTACGTCCAGGACACCCCGCTCTTCAGCGGGCAGGTGGGCCTGGGCAATGCCGGCAGCCGCTTCACCGGCCGCGCCCAGGCGCACGCACAGCTCGCGCTGAACAACCCTTCCGGCCGCGGCGACCAGGCCACGCTCACGGCCCTGGCGGCCGAAAGCCTCGACTATCTGGCTGCCGGCTACAGCGTTCCGCTGGGCACGGGCGGCTGGCGCGCCAGTCTGGCCCATTCCGAACTCCACTACCGCCTGGGCCGTGACTTCGCGCGCCTGGACGCAAGGGGCAGTGCCCGCACCACGACCCTCGGCCTTTCGTATCCCTTGAAGCGCAGCGGCGACGCCAGCGTCTGGATCGGCCTGAACGCGGAGCAGGGCCGCTACAACGACGACACCCTGGGCGCTACGCTGCGCCAGCGCCACGTCGACACCGCGACGCTCGCCTTGTGGGGCCAGGCCCGTGACGGTTGGAAAGGCGGCGGCATCACCGATTGGCGCGTCGCGCTCGGCCACAGCCGCCTGGCGCTGGCCGAGCCCGTCGACCGCGCGCAGGACGCAGCCGGCCCGCGTGCTGCCGGAAGTGCGACGCGCCTGAGCTACGAGCTGCGCCGCGAGCAGAACCTCGTTGCGCCGTTGTACGGGCGCATCCGCGTGGCGGGCCAGTTCGCTTCGCGCAACCTCGATGCCTCGCAGAAGATGGCCCTGGGCGGCCCTTCCGGCGTTCGCGCCTTCCCCGCGGATGACGGATTGGGCGACAGCGCGCACCTGATGCAGTTGGAAGTGCATCGGCCTTTCACCTGGAGCGCGCCCGGCAGCTTCGACGGCTTCGTCTTTCTCGATGCCGGTCTCGTGCGTCAGCACCACCGGCCCTGGGCCGGCTGGGACACGCGCAACGGTGGCCGCAACAACTACGGCCTGGCCGCCGCAGGCGCAGGCCTGAACTGGACTCACCCGACCGGCCTGGCCGCCAGCCTCACCCTGGCGGTGCCGCTCGGCCACCACCCGGGCAGCGGGGTCAGTGGACGCAACCAGGACGGCAGCCGCACCGGGGCCCGGGTGTGGCTGAGCCTGCGGTATCGCTTCTGAACACGCGGTCCGTCCAACGTGACATCCCATACCGTTTCGTTTCAAAGGGGCGCTTTCATGCATCGCCACGCCAGCCTCAACCGAGCCCGTCGCCTGGTCTTTCATCGCGCCCTGGGCACCTGCGCCGTTGCCCCTGAGACGGCCCGCTCGGCGTGTGGAGGCAACTGCGTCGCCGCCGGCTCGTCCTCGCGGCTGCAGCAAGTGCAGCTGCGAGTGCGTCCCGAAGTGCGCCTCGATCGCTTGGCTTTCGCCCTGGTGACGGTGCTGGGCCTGTGCGCCGCCACCTCGGCAGCGGCCGAACTCAGCCCGCCGGCTGCCAACGCCTTGCCTACGGGAGGCCAAGTGGCCGCCGGCAGCGCCAGCCTGAGCACCAGCGGCAGCACGATGACCGTAGGCCAGGCCAGCCAGCGCGCCATCATCAACTGGTCCAGCTTCGACGTGGGCTCTGCGGCAGCGGTGAACTTCGTGCAGCCCAATGCCGCGGCCGTCGCGCTCAATCGCGTCACCGGCGGTAGCGCCAGCCAGATCTTCGGGCGCCTCAGCGCCAATGGTCAGGTGTACCTGGTCAACCCGTCGGGCGTGCTCTTCGGTCGCAGCGCGCAGGTCGATGCCGGCGGGCTCGTGGCCTCCACGCTGGGCATCAGCGATGCGGACTTTCTTGCCGGCCGCGACCGCTTCACGCAGGGTGCGGGCGAGGGCGCCTCGGTGGTGAACCAGGGCCGCATCAGCGTCGCGCCGGGCGGGCGCATCGCGCTCTTGGGCACGCGCGTGAGCAACCAGGGGCAGCTGCTGGCACCGGGCGGCGATGTGGCCTTGGCTGCGGGCCGCCAGGTGACGCTGGCAGCGGGGGCGGATGGGCATCTCCAGCTCGGCGTGGATGCCGGCGAGCTGGCCACGCTGGTGAGCAACGGCGGCCTCGTCCGTGTCACCCTGGCACGGGCTGAGCGTCCACGAGATTCGATACACCATCAGGAGAGTTCATGCATCGCCATGCCAGCATCAACCGAGCCTACCGACTGGTCTTCAATCGCGTGCAGGGCACCTGTGCCGTGGCGCCTGAGACGGCCCGCTCGGGCAGAGCAGGCGGTACTGTCGCCAGCGCACCCCTCGGCTTGCTGCATGCGCGTCTTCATTGGTGGGGCTCTGCCATGGTGTTGGGGCTGGGCCTGTGCTGGGCCTTGGCCTCTGCGGCAGAGCCCGTCCCGCCGCCGGCAGCTGCGTTGCCCATGGGAGGCCAGGTCACTTCCGGCAGCGCCACTGTGAACGTCAATGGCAGCACGATGACCGTAGGCCAGGCCAGCCC